>CAJGDX010000007.1 GCA_904502185.1 uncultured Bacteroidaceae bacterium
ATGCTCTCGATGCTGTTGCAATTTTGGAAAGCATATGCGCCGATTGTAGTCACGCTGTTGGGTATTACTATTTCTTTGATATTCTCAGCGGTGGTGCGTGAGGATGAGAATGCGTAACTCAAAATGCTTGTTGTTCCATCGGCAATGACGATGGTGGTGTCGGATGCAATCTCTCCTTTGTAGCAGTACAGAATGTTGCCTATGTATAGAATTCCGTCAGGTTGTTCATTCAACCATGCTGTTCCTTCAAATGCATACGAATCAATGTTGATGGAGTTGTTGTGGGGGAAGGTAATATCCTTGAGTGAACTGCAACCATTGAACGCTCTTGCACCGACGTATGCCAAACTGTCGGGAAGGACAATGCTCTTGATTCCCGAACAGCCGCTGAATGACAATGTCTCGATTCTTGTTATGCTGGCGGGGATGGTGATGTCTGTGATATCTTTGCACCCGAAGAATGCTCCAGAGGTGATAGAAGTAACATTGTATGTCTTACCGTCGTTGGTGACTGTAGAAGGAATTGTCAGGCTGCCGCTGTAGTTGTTGTCGAGCATGAATGTACTGCCTTGGTAGGTTACTGTCACTGTCAGTTCTTCTTCGGATGTTATCTGATAACAGATGCTGTCAACTTTGAAGTCGTAAGCCTGTACTGCAATGCTGCATAGTAGTGCGGTTGTTGCAAGTAATAAGGTTTTGAATCTTTTCATGTCGTTTTTTATTTTATGGTTGAATTTTATAAGTTTTTTGCTAAGGTAGGTGAATTCTTTTAATAAGGCAAGATGTTTGTTGAATATTATGAGAATAAATGCTATGTGGCTCATTTTGTGACAGTGGCTTTTAGTTGTAGACATAAAATCAATTCCGCCTCCCGGCAAGAGAGGCGGAATTGATTTTGTATAAGTGCAGTGCTTAAAGCTTGGCCTTTATTGTCTGTTTGTCTACACTAATAATGTAAGTGCCTTTCTCAAGAATTATTTTTTCGCCTGTGTAGTTGTTTGTTTTTTCAACAAGCGTACCTGCGGCGTTGTATATGTAAACGCTCTTTCCTTCTGCGTTCTTTATTGTAATGCCGTCTGCTGCAAATTCTATGGCGGGCGACTCGCAACGTGTGTCGTCGATGGCTGTGAGGTCGTGTTCCTTTATGTACTTGAACTTTTTCCAGATGTCAGCACTTTTGTATGCCGATGCTGTTCCTTTGGGAACGTATAGTGTGGGAAGTGTGTAGTTGGTGTCGTTGGAGAAAAGCTCTCCCGTTGTTGCAGGAGGTGTCGCGCACATGAAGTATATGTTTCGGACATTGTCGCAGCCCGAGAAGATATAATTTTCCACGGTTTCGAGTCCTGTGCCTGCTGTTAGTGTGTGAAGGTTGGTACATGCCTTGAACGAGTACTTGTTGATTTTTGTCACGCTGTTGGGCAGAGTGACCTCAGTCAATCCCGAACAGCTTTCGAAGCAGTTGTTCCCTACGATTTTTATTCCCTCGGCAAATGTGATGCTTGCAAGGTTCTTGCATCCTCGGAATGTGTAGCTTCCAAGAGCTTTAAGACCGCTGCCTACGGTGGCTTTAGTCAGTCCGGTGCATTTTTCAAATACATATGTTCCTATTGAGTCAAGGCTGTTGGGCAGCTCTATGCTCTTGAGTGCGGTACACTCTTTGAATGCGTATCGGCTAATCGATGCAAGCCCCTCTGGCAGTGTTATCTCTTTAAGTGCCGAACAACCCTGGAAGGCATATTCGTTTATAACCCTCAGAGTTGTGGGTAGAGTGATGCCTGCAAGCTCGGTGCGGTCAGTGAACGCTTTGCTCGCTATCATTGTGGTGCCATCCTTTACAACGATGTTTGTTCCGTTTGGCATTTCTCCTTTGTATTCGTAGAGTACACTACCCAGATATACAACGCCGTTTGAATAGCTCTCGTACCATATTGTGTTGCGGAATGCATCTGCGCCAACATTGCTAATCTCGCCCTCGAATGTGATGTCCTCCAGACTGTAGCAGTCCATGAACGACATCTTGCCCACACTGGTTACACTTTTGGGTATGCTGATGTGGGGTATGTTACTGCATTTGTAGAATGCGTAGTTGCCTATTTCGGTAACATTTGCGGGGATGGTGAACTCTTCGAATGCGCTGCACTCGTAGAACGCATAGTCTCCAATGCTCTTAAGGCTCTGTGGCAGTGTGACATTTTCGAGGCTGTAGCAGTTTCCGAACATGGCGTAACTGATTTCGGTTATTCCCTCGGGGATTGTTATGCTCTCTATGTTTGAGCATTTGTAGAATGCATAGTTGCCTATGCTTGTTACGCTGCTGGGGATTGAAATACTTGTTATATATTCGGGTGTTGTGTTGCTGTCGTCAAAGGCGTTGCATGCGATGCTTGTTGTTCCATCTTTGATGACGATGGCTGTGTCTGCTGTCAGTGCGCCGTGGTAGCAGTATAGCACTTTTCCTATGTAGAGCATGCCTATGGGCTGCTGCTCTAGCCACTTTGTGTCGGTAAATGCCTTTTGGTCGATGAATGTTACTCCGTCTGTGTTGCCGATTTCTGTGAGTGATGTGCAACCAAAGAAGGCTCTGTTGCCAATGCTCTTGATGTTCTCGTTGAGATTCACCTTTACAAGACTGCTGTCGTTCTGGAACAGGTAGTTGTCTATTTTGTCAATAGCGTTGGGGAGTATTACGCTTCTCAGATTTATGCAGGTGTGGAAAGCGTATGGGTTGATGGTTGTCACGCTGTTTGGAACTACGATGTTTGTAACCTTCTCGCATTTGAAGAATGCTCTTTCGCCAATGCCTGTTACGCTGTAGGTCTTGTTGTTGTAACTTACGGTCGTGGGAATTACTACGCTGTCCGCATATGTCCTTTTGGATGATGCGTACGACGTGCCTTCGAAAGTTACTTCTACCGTAAGGTCTGTCTCTGAGGTGATATTGTAGTATATCTCTTCTGTCTCAAAGTCGTGTGCCTGTGTTGCTATGCTGCAAAGCAATGCTGTAATTGCAGCAAGTATGGTCCTGCTCTTTTTCATGTATTGTTTTTTTGAAATGTAATTTTCCCAAAAGTAGATAAAAGAGATGTATGCTGCAAGAAATAGTGTCTGTTTTTCTGATTTTTGTATATAGCCTTTGGCCTTTCTTTCTGTATGTATATAAATGAAATGCGGGAAACCTCTGAGGTTTCCCGCATTTCATTTATATGTTTTGTGTTAGTTGTATCTGATGCTCTGTCCTATGCGCAGAACCGAACGTGAATTCATTCCGTTAAGTTTGTAGAGTGTACGCAGCGAAACTCCGTGGCGCTGGGCAATTCTGCCGAGTGTGTCGCCTTTGCGCACTTTGTGGTATTTGGGCTCGTCTGATTCAACTGTTACCTTGCCTGTGGTTGCGTCTACCTTACGACGTACGGGGTTGCGATATACGTAGAAGTCGCCGGTAACATCCTGATTGACAAAGTCGAACATCAATGCGGGGTCGAGCGACTTGCCCATGAAGATTGTTTCGAAGTGAAGGTGGGGGCCTGTTGAACGTCCGGTGTTTCCTCCGAGTGCAATGGGGTCACCTGCCTTTACAAGCTGATCCTCGGTTACCAGCCACTTTGAGAGGTGTCCGTAAACGGTCTCCAATCCATTCTCGTGGCGGATAACTACATATTTGCCATAGCCCTTGCGACGTCCCTGGTTCTTTACGATGCGTACCTTTCCGTCGAATGCCGAACGTATGGTGTCGCCAATCTGCACCTTTATGTCGAGGCCGTTGTGTACGCGGCGACGACGTTTGCGGTAACCGAAAATGTCGGTAACCTTTGTGTTGGTGGTGGGCATTACAAACCCTGTAAGGTCTATGCGGAAAGAGTCGGGACGCTGTGCGTCGAAGTGTACTTTCTCGTTTGTCCATTCGGGGTACAACTCCTGTGAGGGGAAAAGGTGTGCCTCGTTAAGCAACATGCGTTTGAGTGAGATTGAATCCACCAAACTCATCTGCTTGTCGATGGGTGCCTGTTTTGCCAACATGTCCTGTGCCATTGCGGGCGCCGCAGCTGCCAGCAACGATACGAACAACAGTATCAGTCTGTTTCTTTTTAATGTTTCCAATGGTCTGTTCCTTTACATTTTGGCTCTCTCTTCACCGCCATATTCGAAGGCAGTGATAGCCGATTCATAACTAAAAATTTCGTTCTCGCTGAAGAAGCGTTTAACCTCCGCCTGTGCATTTTCCACAGAGTCGGAAGCATGTATTACATTCTGTTCGCCACTCATCGAGAGGTCGCCGCGGATGGTGCCGGGCAATGCCTTGCGTGCATTTGTGGCGCCTACCATCAGTCTGACGGTTTCGACTGCATCAAGTCCTTCGACGCACATTGCAACCACGGGGGTTACCATCATAGAATCCTTAAGGATTTTGAAGAATGAACGCTCGCTTAGGTGTGCATAATGCTCGTTGAGGATTGTGTCGTCGAGCTGCATCATCTTAAGACCTGTTATATGAAGACCTTTGCGTTCGATGCGGGCAATTATTTCTCCTATCAATCCACGCTGTACGGCGTTGGGCTTTATAAGGATAAGTGTCTTTTCCATCTGTTGCGGCTAAATAAATTGGTTTTTCGTGTGCCTGATGCACATTTTACCTTGCAAAGGTAGTGAAATATTGTGGTACTGCCGCCATTTGTGTGCGTAGTTTTTACATAAATAATCGTAAAATTTTAGCGATTAAGTTTTTTTAACAACCCTTTCTGTGTGCTTTAAGGTTGGCCGAAAATTGCTAGTGGCTGTTGCCTCTGACTTTGGAACCAGACTAGGAAATTGCGCCCCAGTTGCGGTTGCTGCGACGTCTGAACTCGGCGAGTCGGCGCCACAGGATGCGGTTCTCCTCGTTTGAGCAGTCGGGGTCTTTGTCTACTATGTCGCGGGCAATTTCGCGTACAAACTGCAACAGCTGCTCGTCTTTTGCGAGGTTGGCAATTTTCAGGTCAAAGGCTATTCCGCTCTGCTGTGTGCCTTCGATGTCGCCAGGGCCGCGCAGTTTCAGGTCGGCTTCGGCAATCTCGAAGCCGTCGTTGCTGGCGGTCATTATCTCCATGCGTTTGCGTGTGTCGTCGGAGAGCTTGAAGTCTGTCACAAGAATGCAATAGGACTGTTGTGCGCCACGTCCTACGCGCCCGCGCAACTGATGCAGCTGTGAGAGTCCGAAACGCTCGGCATTCTCAATCACCATGATGGTGGAGTTGGGTACGTCGACGCCCACCTCGATGACCGTGGTGGATACAAGTATCTGTGTCTCGCCCGATGCGAAACGCTGCATTTCGGCATCTTTCTCTTTGGGCTTCATCTTTCCGTGGAGTTTGCCTATCCTGTAGTCGCAGAAGCGGTTGCACAGTTGTGCGTATCCCTCTTCGAGGTTCTTCAGGTCCATCTTCTCGCTTTCGGTTATCAGCGGATAGACAATATATGCCTGTCTGCCTTCGCGCAGCTGTTTCTCTATGAATGAGTATACTTCGTCTATGCGGTTGCGGAAAATGTGACGGGTGGTGATGGGCTTGCGTCCGGGTGGCAGCTCGTCGATGACAGAGACATCGAGGTCGCCGTAGAGTGTCATTGCAAGGGTGCGTGGAATGGGTGTTGCCGTCATCACAAGCACGTGAGGTGGAATGTTGTTTTTCTTCCACATTTTTGCACGTTGCACCACTCCGAAACGGTGCTGTTCGTCGATTACCACCAGTCCCAGCTGGGCGAAGTTTACGTTGTCCTCGAGTACTGCGTGGGTGCTGACGAGTATGTCAATCTCGCCGCTGATAAGGCCTGCAAGCAGCGGTGTGCGCTCCTTCTGACGGGTGCTTCCGGTCAGCAGTTCCACGCGCATGGGCAACCCTTTAAGCATGCGGCACAGGGTAGAGTAGTGCTGCTCGGCAAGAATCTCTGTGGGTGCCATCATGCATGCCTGAAAGCCATTGTCCTTGGCAAGAAGCATGGCAAGCAGTGCAACGAGTGTCTTTCCGCTGCCGACATCGCCCTGCATCAGTCTGTTCATCTGTACGCAGCGGTTGACGTCGCGGCGAATCTCGCGCACCACGCGCTTTTGCGCTCCGGTTAGTTCAAAGGGCAGGTTCTCGTGGTAGAAACGGTTGAACATTTCGCCTACCTTGGTGAAATTGTGTCCGGCATACTTGAAATTGCGCTCTTTCGAGTAGTTGAGTATGCCCAGTTGTATGTAGAACAGCTCCTCGAATTTCAGGCGGTATTCGGCGTGGCGCAGTTCGTTTACGTTGCTTGGGAAGTGTATCAGTTTCAATGCCTTGGATAGCGGCATCAGATTGTAGCGTTTTATTATGCTGTCGCTGAGAGTTTCGTCGAGTGTTTCGGGCAGCAGGCTGAAAAGGTTGGCGGTGAGCTTTGCCATCGCTTGCGAATTTAGTCCGCTGCGTTTCATGCGTTCGGTGGTGTTGTAGTAGGGCTGCAGTCCCATTGACGAGAGCTGCAGTGTCTCTGCCGGGTCGATGTCGGGGTGGGCTATGTTTGCACGTCCGCCAAAGATGGTGGGCTTGCCGAATACGATATATTTTGTCCCAATCTTGTAGCGCCCCTTCACGTACTTGATTCCGCGGAACCACACAAGGTCGACAAAGCCTGTGCCGTCGGTGAAGTGTGCAACGAGTCTGCGGCTTGCGCCTTCGCCCATCTCCTCGAAACTGCGAATCTCGCCACACAGCTGTATGTGCGGCATGCGTCCGTCAATCTCGCTGACTGTGAACAGACGGCTGCGGTCGACGTATCTGTATGGAAAATAGTACAACAGGTCGTACAGAGAATAGATGTTCAATTCTCTGTTGAGCAGAGTGGCGCGCTGTTCGCCTACTCCGGGAAGATATTTTATGTCGCGGGTTGTCGGGTCAAACATTCGACTATAGCCTTGGCTACAACAAAATCGTATGGTGTTGTTATCTTGATATTTTCGCGGTTGCCGTCAACTATCTGCACGGTCTCGCCCAGATTCTCCACCACCGATGCATCGTCGGTGAAGTTCTCCATGTAGAGCTGTTCGTATGCACGACGCAGAAGCGACAGCTTGAATACCTGTGGGGTCTGTACCAGACGGTATCTGTCGCGGGGAACAGGCTCTGTGGCACCCTGCCCGCCGATGAAACGGCGCATGCTTTCGTATACGGGGATTACCGGTACGACTGCTCCGTTTATTGCCGCTTCGCGGAAAAGCTCGTCAAACACCTTCACTGCAAGGAAGGGGCGTACTCCGTCGTGTACACCTACCAATGCCTCCTCCTGGTCCTCTATTGCGGCAAGGCCGTTCTGAACAGAGTGGAAACGGGTGGTTCCGCCGGTTACAACTGTTACGGGTACTTTGAAATCATATTCTGCGCACAGCTCTTCCCACAACTCAATCTGCTCTTTGGGGAGTACAAGAATGATGTGCATGGTGACATCCATCGCATAAAGATTCTCAATGGTTACCATCACCAATGGCTTTCCGTCGAGCAGCTGGAACTGCTTGGGAAGGTCGCCGCCCATGCGGACACCTTTTCCGCCGGCTACTATTATAAGATACCTTTTCATAGGTCGTTGAATCGCATTTGTTCACGAATGATTGTTACTTTGTCGGCGCCGCAGAAGTTCTCTGCAATGGCAAAACCGAACTCGAATGATGCCGCAGGGCCGCATGCAGTGATGATGTTGTCGTCCTGCTCCACTGCGGTGGCAGTATATCTTGCGCCGGTGAGGTCGCCTTCGCAGCCGGGGTAGCATGTGGCGCGACGTCCGTCGAGCAGTCCCATGCGTCCGAACACCATGGGCGCTGCGCAGATGGCTGCAATTATCTTGCCTTCGCCATTGGCCTTGTCGATGATGCTGCGCAGGGGCGCGTGTGCCGAAAGGTTCTCGGTGCCCTGTGAGCCGCCGGGAAGTACCAGTGCATCGGCATCGCTGAAGTCGACGTCCTCGAAAAGGGCATCGGCCTCGACGCCTATTCCATGAGCGGACATCACAATGGGGCGGCCCATTATTGACACTGTTGTTACGTCAAGACCGGCGCGGCGCATCACGTCTGCCGGAGCGAGTGCTTCCACTGTTTCGAAGCCGTCAGCAAGGAATAGATATACTTTATTCATGATTGTTTTGTTTTTAGTATGTGAAATGGTAACAATGCCGCTACTATCTAAGTTTGAAATAGTAGGTGATTGTACCCATTTGGTTGTTTATTGTGGATACATTGTTGAAAACGGCCTGGCTTGCAGCCTTCATGGCAGCGTCGCGCAGCGACTTGTTCGATGTATTCGAGCGTGCGTTGATGGATGTGCTTATTACTCGTCCGTTGGGTGCTACTGTAATGTTCACAACCACGCGCCCCTCCTCCTGTACATTGTATGCGGGTACGGGCAAACTGCCTACCAGGGTGCGTCCGTTCAGGTCGAATGTGCCATGGCCGCCTACGCCTTTGGTTACACCGCTTGTCTCGTTGCCGGTGACAGAACCTTCGTTGCCGCTTTCTGTGCCGGTCTCTCCCTTATCGGTCATGGTTGCGCCTTTGCCGAATGCGCGTGAAATTTTGTCGTTGGCTTCGCGTGCGATTCTCTCTGCCTCCTGACGTTTCTGCTCTGCCTCCAGGGCTTTGCGCTCGGCTTCAATCTGCTCGGGAGTCTTTTCGGGCTTCTTGGGCGCATCCTTTTTCTTCTCCTCCGCACTGTTCAGGGCGACGGTTTCTTCGTCGGTCTGTGTGATGAGCGGGTCGGCAGGGCTGGGCGTAGGCTTGACATCGACGGGCTTGGGAGCGGGTCGGGGGGCTATCTTCACCTCTGTATAGTTGAACGCATCGCCTTTGGCACGTTCGACGTTGCCCATTACTACGGGAACGCCCTCTTCGTCCTGTGGCACAGGCTTGTCCAATACTATCAAAAGCAATACCAGCAACAGTATAATGTGTACGACTATCGTACCCACTATGCCGTGTATCTCTTCTTTGTTGAATTGTTTCATCTTCTCTTCTTGTCGGGGCGGCGTGTAGCAAGCACCATTTTGAAGTTATTCTCGTTGGCTATGTTCAGCACTTTTACTATCTCGCGGTAGGGTACACTTTCGTCGGCATAAAGTGCGACGTACATCTCCGGCTCTTTCTCTGCACAGCTCTTGAGGAAGTTTGTTATCTCTTCGGGGTCGATGGGCATCTCATCCTCGTTACCGAATGCCGAGTAGAAATTCAGCTCCTTGTCAATGATGACACGGGCAAGAGGCTTTGCCGAAGTCTGTTTGCTGCCCTGGGGCAACAGCACCTTGATGGCGTTGGGGGTGACCATGGTCGAGGTTATCATGAAGAATATCAGCAAAAGGAATATAATATCCGTCATTGATGACATCGAGAATGTCTCTATTGTCTTTGTCTTTCTTTTAAGCATAGCTTCGTGGTATTAATCTATGTGTTCGGGCGGCGTGTGCCACCTTGCTATGATTCGTTTTCGGCCGGGTTGGTTAAAGTTTCTCTTTCTTTTCGCGTACAATCTCCATGAATGAGATGATTTCTGCCTCCATGTCATTCTGCACCTTGTCGACCATTGTTACAAGGTAGTTGTATGCGAAGATTGATATAATACCTACGATAAGACCACCGACGGTTGTTATCATCGCTTCGTAGATACCGCTTGAGAGCAGCGATACGTCGATGTTGTTGCCGGCATTTGCCATTTCCCAGAATGCGCGTACCATACCTGTTACTGTTCCAAGGAATCCGATCATGGGGGCTACGGCTGCGATGGTCGAGAGTATGGGCAGGCCCTTCTCCAGTGTGGCAATTTCGAGGTTGGCGCAGTTGTCAATTGTTTCACGGATTGATGTAGCCGAGAAATTGAAGCTCTTTACTCCTCTTTCAACTATGCGCGAAAGGGGTGTATTCTCGATGCGGCAGTAGTTTGCTGCAGATTTCAGGTCGTCGTCCTTGATGTTGTCGTGTATGCGCTCCATAAACAGGGGGTTGCGCTTCATTGCTTTGCGCAGTGTCGAGAAACGCTCGAAAAATATGTATACACCTACCACTGAGAGGATGGCAAGTACTATCATTATCCATCCACCTTTTACGGCAAGTTCAAATACGTTCATGCTCTCTTCGGTTGTCACCTCTGTGAGTGACATCAGTGAATCCTGTGCTACGCTTGCTGCTTGTGCAAGAATTGTCATTAAGTTCATAGTCGTTATGTTTTTTTGCTGGGTTCTATAATTGGTTTATTCTGTTTTCGGGGTAATTTGCCCTGTCTGTTATTTAATCTTCAGGCAGTTCTTGTAGTCGGCGATGGTCTTCTCCAATCCCAGGTAGAGTGCATCGCAGATGAGTGCATGCCCTATCGACACCTCGTCGAGCCAGGGAATGTTCTGGGCAAAATATGCGAGGTTTACAAGACTGAGGTCGTGTCCTGCGTTAAGTCCGATGCCCAAACGGCGTACCTGGTTGGCTGTCTCAATGAAGGGGGCTATGGCTGCTTCGCGGTTGCGAGTATACTCTTCGGCGTAGGGGCCGGTGTAGAGTTCCACTCTGTCGGCTCCTGCCTTTGCGGCATACTCTGCCATGCGGCAGTCTGCGTCGATGAAAATCGAGGTACGTATGCCTGCGCTGCGCAAATCGTCGAGCACATCTTTCAGGAACTCCTGCTCGGCGACTGTGTCCCATCCGTGGTTGGAGGTCAGCTGGTCGGGTTTGTCGGGAACCAGTGTTACCTGGTCGGGTTTTGCCTTCAGCACAAGGTCGAGAAACTCTTTCGAGGGATAACCTTCGATGTTGAACTCTGTGCGTACCACTGCGCGCAGGGCAGGTACGTCGGCACGACGTATGTGGCGCTCGTCGGGACGGGGGTGTACGGTGATGCCATCGGCACCGAATAGTTCGCAATCGCGTGCTATCTGCAAAAGGTCGGGGGTGTTGCCGCCACGTGCGTTTCTGATGGTGGCAACCTTATTTATATTTACACTTAATTTGGTCATCTTAGTTTCGTTCTTTTTGTCTGCAAACAGACAATTTTATCTCCAAGTTCTTATTTTTTTGCAAAAGTACGACAAAATAAGCAAAAGAAGACAATAAATTATCTTAATTTTGCAATTCGTTGTTGGTTGCAGCCTTTAAATATGTCGGTTATAACTAACTTTGTAACGCAAAAAGAACCTGTCGTATGAAATTCGCATTATTCGGAAACAAACACCAGTCAAAAAAGTCGGAAAATATTGATAAACTCTTCGCTGCCATAAATGAGTGGAAGGATAGTTTTTATATTGACCGTCCCTTCTACGAGTATCTGCTCGCCGAGGATAAACTTTTTATGCAGCCCGAGGGTATTATAGATGGTGATGATTTTGATGCGGATGTTGCCATCAGTTTCGGTGGCGACGGAACCTTCCTGCGCACAGCCAACAGGGTGGGCGACAAGAATATACCCCTGCTTGGAATAAATGCCGGACGATTGGGCTTTCTTACATCCTTTTCTGCAAACAACGTAAACGAACTTTTCGAGTCGCTGCACCGTGGCGAATATACCATAGACGAGCGTGGAGTTATAGAAGTTATAGCAGATGGCAAGCAGCTGATAAACAACCCTTATGCGCTGAACGAGGTGGCGGTGATGAAGCACGACAACTCTTCGATGATAAGCATAGAGACTTCGCTTGGTGGCAGGGAGTGCATCACCTATCAGGCCGATGGTCTTATCATTGCAGCACCTTCGGGTTCAACCGGATATTCGCTCAGTGCCGGTGGCCCCATCATTGCTCCCGACGCGAATGTGTTTGTGCTTACTCCCATTGCTTCGCACAGTCTCAATGCTCGCCCCGTTGTTGTCAACGACAGCACCGAAATTACGCTGAAGGTGGCGAGTCGCAGCCACAACTACCTGATAGCCATTGATGGACGCAACGAGGAGTGTACCGAAGAGACTACGCTGACGTTGCGCAAGGCTCATTATACAATAAAAATAATCAGAATAAAAGGTCAGACCTTCTTCAAGACTCTGCGCGACAAGATGATGTGGGGCGCGGACATCAGAAACTGATTCTGCTTTACAACGGGTCGACGTCGTAGAATATGGCAACCGAGGCGTACCGTTTCTGCGCGGCAAATTCCTCTTTAAGTCTTGCAAGTGCTTCGTTTACTTTGTATTGCGACAGCTCATTCTCTACTTTAAGCACAATTTTGCGGATGTACAGTTGTTGTACGCGTGCAACGGGCGGAAGGTCGGGGCCCAGTACTCTCATGTCGAAAATGTTTCTCAAGTATGCGCCGAAGCGTTCTGATGCTTCGTCGAGCAGGCGTATGTCGCGGTGTTTCAGATAGACGTACACCAAACGGTGGAACGGCGGATAGTGGAACAGCATGCGCTCGGTCAGTTGTGAGTCGTAGAACTTCAGATAGTCATTCTCCACTATTTGCGGAATAACAGGCGTGTCGGGTGTCTTTGTCTGCAGGTAGACTGTGCCGCGCCCGTTCTTTCGTCCGGCGCGTCCGGCTACCTGTGCCATCAGCTGGAAAGAGCGTTCGGTGGCTCTGAAGTCGGGGTAGTTGAGCAGAATGTCGGCGTTGAGGATTCCCACTACCGATACATTGTCGAAGTCCAGTCCCTTTGAGACCATCTGCGTGCCTATGAGTACATCTGTCTTTCCGCGCTGAAAATCGTTTATTATCTTTTCGTATGCGTTGCGGGTGCGGGTGGTGTCAAGATCCATGCGGGCAATGCGTGCCTCGGGGAAGAGATTGCTCAGCTCCTCCTCTATCTTCTCTGTGCCGTAACCTAAGTTTACAAAGTTTGCCTCTTCGCAGTTAGGACACATTTTGGGTGCAGGAATTGTGTATCCGCAGTAGTGACAGGTCAGTTTGCCGGCATTCTTGTGCAGTGTCAGACTGACATCGCAATGCTTGCAGCGCGGCACCCAGCCACAAGTGCGGCATTCGAGCAGTGGGGCATATCCGCGACGGTTCTGAAAAAGTATTATCTGCTTCTTCTCTTTCAGAGCATTGCTCATGGCCTCTATCAGGGGGTCGGAAAACTGTCCCTCCATCTGCTTCTTTCGTCCCAGCTCTGTTATGTCGATAATCTCAATCAGTGGCATCTGTATCGAACGGTAGCGTTCGGTCAGTGAGACGAGTCCATACTTCCCTGTTGTTGCGTTGTAGTAGCTTTCGATGGCAGGGGTGGCTGTGCCCAGCAGGGTTTTTGCTTCGAAAATAGAGGCAAGTACAATGGCTGCATTCTTTGCGTTGTATCGTGGTGCAGGCTCCTGTTGCTTGTAGCTGTTCTCGTGCTCTTCGTCAACTATTATCAGTCCCAGTCTGACGAATGGCAGAAAGAGTGATGAACGTACACCCAGTATGATGTCGTAGGGGGCGTCGCTCAACTGTTTTTTCCATATCTCTACACGTTCGGCGTCGGAGAACTTCGAGTGATAAAGTCCTATGCGGTTGCCGAATACCTTGCGCAGACGCTCGACAATCTGCTTGGTCAGGGCAATTTCGGGCAGAAGGTAAAGCACCTGTTCGCCGCGTTTGAGTGCTTCGCTTATCAGGTGTATGTATATTTCGGTTTTTCCTGCCGAGGTCACTCCGTGCAGCAACACTGTGCTTCTTTGGGTAAACTGTTCGTTTATCTGGTCGAAGGCCTTTTGCTGTGCCGGGTTAAGGCTGTTTATTTCGGCTATGTTGTCGTCAACTGTTTGCAGGCGCCCAATCTCCACTTCGTAGCACTCGAATATGCCTTTGTCGATAAGCTCTTTGCAGATGTTGGGCGACACATTCGCAGTTTCTATCAGTTTATGGCGTGAGATTTCCGCTGTCGGGTTCTCGGCATTGTTGCCGGTAAGGCTCAGGTATGTGTTCAGCAGCTTTTGCTGTCGGGGTGCGCGTGCAAGCGATGCCAATGCTAGTTCAATGCCACGTTCGTGTCGGTAGCTCTTTGCAACCTTGATGCGTTGCTCGGTGCGGGCTTTGAACTCTCCTTTCAAACCTTGTGGTACTGCTGCCTTGAAAATCTCCCCTTCGGTGCATAGATAATATTTCGCAATCCAGTTCCACAGTTTTAACTGTGTGGGCAGCAATATGGGGGCTTCGTCGAGCAGCTCTGTGAATGGGCGCACTTCGTAGCCTTCGGGCTTGTTGTCGTGTGTTTCCATTATCAGTGCTGTGTACTTTTTGCTCTTGCCTAACGGTACGACCACCCGGCAGCCGACGGAGACGTTGCTGCGGTACTCCTCGGGGACGGAGTAGGTGTATGTGGTGGGTAGGGGCAGAGGTAAAAGTACGTCGACGTATTGTGCCATTCTATTGTGTGGGTTGATTGCTGACAAAGTTACACAAAAATCAACCATCTTCCAAGGATGGTTCGTGAATATACAAGGGTGGCGTAATGTGGCAACCCTTGCAGTTTCCTCTATACACGCTATCTGGCATCTTTTTGATATGAAACTTTCGGTATTACCCCATCTTACCTGTCAGATAAGCCTTGGTGCGTTCGTCGATAGGGTTTGTAAACATCGTTTCCGTGTCGCCATACTCAACAAGCTCGCCCAAGTACATAAACATGGATTTTGATGATATACGCTTGGCTTGTCCCATATTGTGGGTAACGATAAGGATTGTGACCTCCTTTTGCAGTTCGAGCAGCAGTTCCTCGATGTGCTTTGTCGCTATCGGGTCAAGAGCCGATGTTGGCTCGTCCATTAACAATACCTCTGGCTGCATTGCCAAGGCTCGGGCAATGCATAAACGTTGCTGTTGACCTCCCGAGAGGAATGTGCCTTTCTTGTTCAACACATCCTTCACTTCGTCCCAAAGGGCAACGCTGCGCAAACAACGCTCTACGGTTGCATCCTTTTCTGTCTTGGATAATTTAATGCCATTTAGGGTAAATCCGGACAATACATTGTCGTAGATACTCATCGTGGGGAATGGCGTTGGTCGCTGGAAGACCATACCCACACGGCGACGCACATCAATGGGCTCCATTGTAAGAATATTTTCGCCGTTAAGCAAAATCTCGCCATCGACACGGATATTCTTATAAAGATTGTGCATAAGGTTTACGGCACGCAGCAGTGTCGACTTGCCGCAACCCGAAGGCCCCATGATGGCGGTGATGGTATTTCTTTCAACAGCCGCCGATACATATTTTACAGCCATTGTTTGCTTGGTGTATGATACGCAAGTTTTCTTAAATTCAAGTATAGGTGTTACTGATTCCATTTCTTCGCAAGATATTTTGATAATAAGTTCAATGTAAGTACGAATAACAAGAGGAAGAGTGATGCTCCCCAAATAAGTTCTTGCAGGTTGGGGTCGTTAAAGAACTCCCAGATAAGCAGAGGTACAGCAGATATAGGCTTATCGACCGTAAAGCGGATAAACGAACAGCCAAGAGCTGTGAACATCAGCGGTGCCGTTTCGCCAATTACTCGTGAAATGGCAAGAAGAGCCCCCGTGAAGATACCGCCAAAGGCAGCGGGTAGTTGCACTTTTATCATCACCCGTGCCCTGTTGCCACCAAGTGCCAATCCCGCCTCTTTGAGCGATGCGGGGAGGATTTTTAGTGTCTCTTCGGTCGAGCGGATAATAAGCGGAAGCATCATAATGCAAAGTGCTGCACTGCCCGCAATTGCCGAATAGCCCTTCATCGGGACAACCACCCAAATATAGGTTATAATACCTATAATGACCGAAGGCGTACCCTGCAACAGGTCGGTCAGGTAGCTTACAAACTGTGCGAAACGGCTCTTGCCGTTCTCTGCCAAGAATGCGCCGCACAGAATACCTGCCGGAACTGCAACAATGACTGCCATACCCAGCATAATCATTGTACCGATGATGCCGTTTGCGATACCTCCGGGGATGGGCTCTCCGGCCTCGATAGCCTTCATCGCCTTGTAGGCTGTTGGTGTAGGCTCGGTAAAGAACGACCACGATAATTGGTCATAACCACGCACTAACACTTCGCTCAAAATGGCAAGTAGTGGCACGGCCGTAAGGGCTGCAAGAAAACATGTGCCCCATAGCAACAGCTTCTCCTTGACCAAACGATTTTTAACTCTTAATCTACTCATATTATACAATTCTTGCGCGTTTAATCATTACTTTACCAATCATGTTGATAACTGCTGTTATAAGGAAAAGAATCAATCCAATAGCAATCAAAGAAGATAGGCGCAGACCATCCGCTTCGCCAAACTGGTTGGCGATGATTGATGCCATGGAATTACCCGTCGAAGTTATTGAGTCGGGGATGTTATTCGTGTTGCCGATAAGCATGGTTACGGTCATCGTTTCGCCCAAAGCACGACCAATAGCCAATATGTATGAAGAGAAGATTCCCGAACCGGCAACGGGGAATATGACCTTGCGAATAACCTCGGCACGGGTTGCTCCAAGGCTGTATGCTCCCTCTTTCATGTCGTTGGGCACCATCTTGATAAACTCGGAACTGAGTGATGCTGCATAAGGGATAATCATAATAGCCAGGACAAGCGAAGCAGTGAGAATGCCGGAGCCTTGCGGTGAAATGTTGAGCGTCATAATGATGGGCCGCAGTGTGTAAAAACCCCACAGACCATATATGATAGATGGAATCCCGGCCAATAGGTCGGTTACGGTACTCAACATAGCTGCTACCTTTGTATCCTTGAAATATTCACCGGTGAACAGTGCTACGGGCAGCGAAAAAGGAATACAAAAGATAAGAGCCATAAGAGTAGTCATCAGCGTCCCTGTGATAAATGGTAGCGCACCATATTGCTCCGCACCCTCGGTGTAACTCCACTCCGAAGAGGTGAGAAATTTCAAAAAACCGAAATGTTCGAACGCTTCGTATGCGTCAGTGACGAGGGCGTAAACTACGCCCCCGCACACTGTCGGCATAATCAATGCCGTTGCGAACAATAGGATTTTGTATGATTTGTCGTTCATGTCGTTCTATTATTGCACTATTGCTGCACCGTCAAAAGTTACGTTTTTTAAATTTTTCATACTGAGCTCCTTGGCTTTTGCCGGTAGTGGTGCATAATGAACCTCAGATGTAATACCCTGTGCCTTGTCAGAAAGGATGTACTTCAATAGGTCAAGTGTTGCAATGGCCTGCTCCTTGCTGCGGTCCGAGTAATTCTGTTCCTTGTAGATAATCAACCAGGTGAATGTGGAGATAGGGTAAGCACCGGCGGCGTCCGAATTCGTGATGGAGCAGCGGGTGTCGGTTGGAATTTCACCTGATGCGGCTGCCGAGATACTTGCTGCGGTTGCTTCTACAACTTCGCCTCGTCTGTTCTGAATCTTTGCGTATGCAATCTTTTGAGCAAATGCATATTCCGAACCTACATAACCTATCGTGTTTTTTGTCTGTTTGATTACACCGGCCACTCCGGGATTGCCCTTGGCTGCTTGTCCCGATGGGAAGTTTACCGACTTGCCTGCACCGAATTTCTCTTTCCACATAGGGCTTACCTTTGTCAGATAGTCGGTAAACACGAATGTTGTACCCGAACCATCCGAGCGGTAAACAGGAATAATAGCTTCTGCAGGGAGTGTGACATCGGGGTTAAGTGCTGCCAAGCGTTTATCGTTCCACATCTTGATGTTGCCGGCAAAAATATCTGCGATAATCTCGCCAGACAACGTCAGTTCTTTAACGCCGTCGAGGTTGTAAGCCAACACCACTGCACCCATGCAAGCAGGGATGTGTATCACGGGGTCCATCTCTGCCATCTCCTTATCCGAAAGGAAAGCATCGCTGCCGGCAAAATCTACAATCTTGTCACGTAAATTGCGAACGCCACCGCCGGAACCGATGCCACCGTATGCCACTTGGTCGCCTTTCACTTGCCCGAACTGCTCAAAAACCACATTGTAAAAAGGAAGTGGGAATGTTGCACCGGCACCTGAAAGTTCCTGAGCCTTACGGCTGTCATTTGTTACTTTCTCACCACATGATACCATTGCAATGGCGAGAGTCAATGTTATAATCGATAAAAAAATCTTTTTCATATAATACCTGTTATTGATGTTTTTCATTAAAGACCAAAGTAGCAGTTTACAAATGCCGAGTAGCTCTCTTTGGCGCCATCGGCCTTAGGCATACTCATCCTTACGTTGGGAGCAACCTTTACATACTTACCCAAATTGAACTGCGCGCCGAGAATAGCACTTTGTTCATCTTTTGCCTTGTTCCAATCGTCCTTGGAGTACAAATCGTCGAATCGTGCATATAAAGCAGTCTCTTCTGATAAGTTCATTGTTGCATATAGTGAATAACCGTTCATGTTTGCATCCTTATTGTTCGATGCGTTTTGCATGTAGTTGTACTCTGCACCTATCGAGAATTTTTCACATTTATAACCCATGAAGGCTGCCATGTTCACTATATCTTCTTTGCCATCCTCGGGGGCCTCGTTCACTCCTCCATATAAACGAACCTGAAATCCTTTCAGCGGTGTCATTGTCAGGCCCAATCCATAGTTCAAACCATCACTCTTCTGGACTTTTTTATAACCCTCGCCGTTACAGATAATTGCATCAGCCGAAATCCAATTAGCAAATCTGTATGTTGCCGAGATACCGAGGTCGGCACTATTGCCGAATTTGTATTGGTCCTGAAATGACTTCATAATGTAGCGGTATCCCCAGAATTTTTCCTGGAAATTGAACTGAGTGGTCGATATGAGACCTCCGTTCAATGTCAGATTCCCTGTTTTCCACGATACCAGTGCGTTCTTAATGTAAGCGATGCGTTGGTAGTCGCTTACATCCGAGGATTTGCCGATGTCCATCACTCCTTTTACTGACAATCCGTTGTCGAGCCTGTACTCATAACCCAGGTAGCTTCTCTCTAAATCGAAACCCCTGTCGTCATTTTCTGCTCCAAAACCGGTGTGGAAATTTCCGAACATCTGTACGATAGCCTTACCTTTTGGTTCCTCTGTTTGGGTATTCTGCGCCTGTGCAGTGATACCGATGCAGGCTGCAAGGCCTGCCAAGATAAATTTCATTTTCATTGTCATAATAGTTTTTAATTTCGTAGTGTGAAATGCTGCGCAAACGGGTGAGCGATGCTAGCAATCGCTTGCAACAAGTGCAACTGTCTTTCGCAATTTTCACACTGCAAAGGAACCTACTTCTTGTTTCATAAAAGTTTCAAAAAAATTAGGCTTTCGTTAAATGCTGTTTTTTTGAAAATATTACATTTTTATTAAATCTCATTTGTGATGGCATTTCGTTCGGCTTTTCTCTATAATTTTGCAGCGCAATAATTTATAGAATAAGTGTATGGCAATAGAGCGTATATTGATAGTGGATGACGAAGAGACTTTATGTGAAGTCCTGAAAATCAATCTTGAAAATGAAGGCTACGATGTTGATACTGCATTAAGTGCGGAAGAGGCATTGCTTTTGGATCTTAAGAAGTATTCTTTGATACTCCTTGATGTGATGATGGGTGAAATCAGCGGAATAAAAATGGCAAAAATGCTGAAAGCGGATGTAGCCACTGCTGACATCCCAATTATCTTTTGTACGGCTCGCGATACGGAAGATGATATGGTGATGGGTCTGAATCTGGGCGCAGACGACTACATTATGAAACCATACACCATACGTAATGTGATAGCTCGTGTAAAGAGTGTGTTGAGGCGTACTTCAGGAATAAAGATTAATACAGTCATCAATGAGAAACCAAATGTTCTGAAAGTTGAAGGATTGCACCTCGATTTGGAGTTCAAGCGTTGTACGGTGGATGGTGAAGAGGTTAAGCTCGCTCGCAAGGAATTTGAACTATTGCTCTATTTGATTATGCACAGAGGCAAGATTTGTTCACGCGAACAGATTCTCAGTCGTATATGGAGCGACGAGGTGGTTGTTCTTGACCGTACCATCGATGTAAATATCACTCGTTTGCGCTCTAAAATTGGCAAATATGGTTCGTATATAGTAACCCGTTCAGGCTTTGGGTATGGCTTTAGAGACTAAAAAATCGTACCATAAGCGACTGTTTATGCAGTTCATCGCCTTCTCTTGGGCAATGGTGTTATGTTTTATTGGTTTTCAATATGTAAGAGAGAAAGAATATAAGTCAGAGTTTTTGAATGCGCAGTTGCAGCAATATAATCGTCATCTGCTTGCTGCGGTTGAAGATGGTCAGCCGTTTGAAGATTATATAGCCACGCACGACAAACCCTTTGATGAACTGCGAATATCTATTATCACTCTTACGGGTGCGGTTATTTACGACAATACCATACAGCTCGATTCACTTGATAATCACAGAGGGCGTCCCGAAGTGGCTGTTGCGTTGGCCGGGGGCTCGGGGTATAATATTGGCAGGCAATCCGCAAGTGACGGACGAGAGTATTTTTACTCTGCAACGCGAGGCGAGCGTGTTGTTGTGCGTACAGCTATTCCATATTCAAGCACTTTGCAAGACCTGCTCGAGGCTGATTGGTCGTTTCTTGTTGTTATGGTTTCAATTACGCTTGCGATGAGCGTGGTTGCATATTTTACCACTCGTGAACTGGGTAAGGATATAGAACGTGTCAATCGCTACGAGGCTGAACAAGAACAAAATCGCCTTAAACGACAACTGACGAATAATATTAATCATGAATTAAAGACTCCCGTTGCATCTATTCAGGTATGCCTCGAAACACTTCTCTCGGGTATCAATCTCAGCGAAGAGAAACGTCAGGAACTTATCGAACGATGTTATGCTCATAACGACCGCCTTCGTAGACTGCTTAACGATGTGTCACTAATTACCCGGATTGAGGATGGGAGTGCTTTAATCGGCAGAGAGAGGGTTGTGGTCAACGATATAATAGAAGAGGTGGCTAAGGAGTTGGAAATGTTGCCCGAGGATGAACGCTTGCTGCTTCATTTGGATTTTGGCGATGAGGTTGTCGTTGATGGCAACCCGTCGTTGATTGGTTCTATATTCAGTAACCTTACAGAAAATGCAATAGCCTATTCGAATGGTAAAAATATCTATATATCTTTGCTCGAAAACAACGAGAAACTGTGCCGTATCCGTTTTGAGGATGATGGCAATGGCGTGGAGCAGAAGCAGTTGCCACGCCTTTTTGAACGATTCTATCGTGTGGACAAGGGACGCTCTCGCCGGAAGGGCGGTACGGGGCTCGGCCTTGCCATAGTGAAACATGCAGTCCAATTCCATGGTGGCACTGTCACTGTCACTAACAGACCTAATGGTGGTTTAAGATTCGATTTTACCTTAGATAAATACACTATGCAATAGGTCGTAAAACTGTTTAGGCCTTCCATCTTGCAACGCTTGCAAATGGTATTGTATATTGTTGGTGGCTTTTGTATATAAGTTCGTTTGCTCCCTTGCTGTTTCCGGGCTTGCAAAATAAATTCGGCGGTGAAATTATTCACCGCCGAAAAAGGTGTGTCCGCATTAAGTCGTCTTGATTCTTATGCTTAGTGGATTAAATTCGATTCAGCTTTTTAGAAAAGGTATGCTGCTGAAATCTGGAATGTATTTGTTTTTGAATCCATTGCGTTTTTTGCGCCCTGCCATGCACCTGTAATGCCTGTGAGTTCACTTGTCTCGCCAAGCGCGATGTTGTAGTTCAGGTGTACCTGGATTTTGCTTAACAGAATGGCACCGGCACCAAGGTTGAGGCTAAGGTTGCTCTTCTTGTACTCATATTTACCCCAATCTGTCATTTCGTCTGTAGAACCGAAAGCAAAACCGAACTGAGGACCTACTGCGATGAAGGGAACTGCTACCTTGCTGATGAGGGGAAGCGCAAAGTCGTAACGCAGGTATACGGGGATTTCAATACTGTTCTTGTTGATTTTCTCGCCTGCAACCTCTGCTCCTGTGCGTGAGTAGAGAGCATCTGCTTCAAGACCGAGACCTAATACGGGAATTGTGAATTTTGCCATTGGACCAACGAAGAAACCTGTTGTTCCTTCGGCGCTGAGACCTTGCAGTGATTCAATGTCGCTGGGGGCTTCTGCGAGGTTTACACCGGCCTTTACACCAAACTTAAATTGTGCCTGAGCGGGAATTACAGCAAAAAGGCTTATCACAAAAAGTAAACTGAGAATTCTTTTCATAATTTTAGTTTTCTATGGTTAATATTCTACAAATGTATTCTTTTTTATTAAAAATAACAATAGGTGCGCTCGAAAAGTTTCTTTTTCTTTAGAGTTATTAAGAATGTAGTCGAAGTTGCGCAATTTTGTTATGTGTCCGTTTCTCGGTCGCAATTGCTATTTGCTTTTGCAAACCTCCAGTTTTACAAGCAGTGGCAGGTGGTCGGAAACAATGCTGTCCCCGGCAAATACCAGGCTCTCCTTTACCTTATATATATAATTGTCGTCTTTTGCTGCATAAATGTAGTCGATGCACTCGCTGGCTCCTATTGATGGGTAGGTGGCATCTTCGGGGTTGTTAAGTGTGATGAATTTCTTGCCAAGTATAAGTTGCTCGGCATCTGTCGCATGGCAATTCATGTCGCCGGCAAGCAGTATGGGCTTTTTGTATTCTTGCATGGTGCTGCATATTATCTCCATGGAGGCTGCGCGGTCCTCCTGGTTCAGTGCAAGGTGTGTGCAGCCTACAACTACATTTTCAAATTCAACCACAAGCAGGCGACGTGCCTCGCCGCGGCTTACCAGCGGAACAACTTTAACATTCAGTGGTTCCTCCTTCGACAGCAATCCAATGCCGTAGCTGCCTCCACCGAATTTTATCGCCGATGCGTAGGTGGCTTTCATGCCTGTCAGTTTGGCAAGTTCGTCTATGCAGACATTGCCGTTGCTGCGGCTTGTGGCGCTGTCAAGCTCCTGCAGTGCCACGAAATCCGGTGAAATGCGGTTGATGACTTCTGCCGTGCGGCTGTAGTCGATGATTTTGTCCATTCCTCTGCAGTGACGCACATTGTAACTCATAATCTCTATCCCCATGTTGTTGCAGGCTGTGAATAGTGCTGCCAACAACAAAAGTGCAGTGAAGTTTCTCATAATTTTCTGTGTGGTAATTGATTTTTTTTTCAAATGTATCCTTTTATTTGCTAAAAGATGTCTGTTGTCCTGTTTTTGTTATTGTTTTTGGTGGAAAATGTACTTTTATGCACTGTTTTTGCGCAAAAAAGTGAAAATGTGCAATAGGGGTGATGCTTTTTTTCTACTTTTCTTGCCAATTTAGGAATTTTGTTCTAATTTTGTGCCATAAACTTACAAAAAACATACAACTATGTCAGAAATTGAATCAAGAGTAAAAAGCATTATCGTTGAGAAATTTGGAGTAGCAGAGTCAGAAGTAACAAACGAGGCAAGCTTCACAAACGACCTCGGTGCGGATTCTTTGGATACAGTAGAGCTTATCATGGAGATCGAGGATGAGTTCGGTATCTCAATTCCCGATGACCTCGCTGAGAAAATCTCTACAGTAGGTGATGCTATCAGATTTGTAGAAGAAGAGGTTGCTAAACAGTAAGCAACTGTTATATTAATTTAATTCTTTTGTTTCGTTGATGAAACTCAGAAGAGTTGTAGTAACAGGCCTTGGCGCTGTCTCTCCCATCGGAAACGATGTTCCTACAATGTGGGAGAATGCTAAAGCAGGAGTGAGCGGTGCCGGACCTATTACCCATTTTGATGCATCGTTGTTCAAGACCCATTTTGCATGTGAGGTCAAGGGCTTCGATGCAACAAGTTTTATGGAGAAAAGGGAGTTGCGTAAGGTCGATACCCATACTCACTACGGCATTGCTGCCGCTATTGAGGCTATTGAAGACTGTGGCATAAACCTCGAAACCGAGAATCTCGAACGTTTCGGCGTCATCTTTGGCGAAGGAGTTGGCGGAATTCGTGCTTTCGAAGAGGAGTATGGCCCCTTTGCAGTAAATAGCAGTAATGGTCCCCGCTTTACACCCTTCCTCATTACCAAAATGATTACAGACATGACCTGCGGTATGTTGTCTATCAAGTATGGACTTAAAGGTCCCAACTATGTGACAACATCTGCGTGTGCATCATCTTCAAATGCTATTATCGATGCGTTTGACCAGATACGTCTGGGACGTGCCGATGTTATGCTTGCCGGTGGTGCCGAGGCTGCCATCTGTCATGTGGGTGTGGGAGGTTTCAACTCTATGCATGCTCTTTCTACCCGTAACGACGAGCCTGAAACTGCTTCGCGTCCCTTCAGCAAGAGTCGCGATGGCTTTGTGATAGGTGAGGGTGGAGCATGTCTGGTTCTCGAAGAGTATGAACATGCCGTAGCGCGCGGCGCCAAGATATATGCAGAAGTTGCAGGTACAGGTCTTTCTGCGGATGCTTACCACATGACAGCTCCCCTTCCCAATGGCGATGGTGCTGCAAAGGTTATGCAGTACGCAATGGAAGAGGCCGGTCTGAACCCCGAGGATATTGATTACATCAATACTCATGGAACATCGACTTATGCAGGCGATATTGCCGAAACAACAGCTATCAAGAGCGTATTCGGTGAGCATGCCTATAAATTGAACATCAGTTCTACAAAGTCAATGACCGGTCACTTGCTTGGTGGTGCAGGAGCTTTGGAGGCGGTACTTACTGTGCTTGCCATCAGAGATGATATTGTGCCTCCTACCATTAACCACGTCGAGGGCGATGAGGATGAAAAGATTGACTATAATCTGAACTTTACCTTCAATAAGGCGCAGAAGCGTGTGATTAATGCTGCAATTTCCAATACATTTGGCTTCGGCGGACACAACACAAGTATTGCGTTCAAAAAAATCCAGTAAGCGAGTGTTACAGAAACTATATAACGAATTGAGTCTCCTTTTCCGCAAGGATAAGGAGACTCGTCGTATGTTGTGTAATGTGCTTGGGTTTGTGCCGGGTAATCTCTCATTGTATAAATTGGCGCTTACTCATAGTTCGCATACGCTGAAAAAACAGAATATGTGTAATGAGCGTCTCGAATACCTTGGCGATGCGATTATCGATGCCGTAGTATCCGACCTTCTATATTCGAAATATTCAAGAGAACGTGAAGGGTTTCTTACAAAGTCGCGCAGTAATCTTGTCAGGCGCGAAACTCTGAATGATGTGGCTCTTCGTCTGGGGCTTGACAGGCTTCTTGTTGCCCATAACACAGGGCGCCAGCATAATAATTATGTTTATGGAAATGCTTTCGAAGCGTTTGTGGGGGCAATTTACCTCGATAAGGGCTATGGAGTATGCAGACGCTTTTTACTGAATCATGTCTATGGCAAGATTGTGAACATAGAAGAGGTTGTGTCATCAGATGATAATTTTAAGAGTCGTCTTATAGAGTTGTCGCAAAAACAACACTTTGTAGTAGATTTTCGCCTTGTCAGTCAGGAGAACAGGTCTGGTGGACAGTTTTTCGAGAGTGCGGTTTATGTCTGTGGCGAATTATGCGGTTCGGGTAGTGGATTTTCCAAACGCGAGAGTCAGCAGGCTGCTGCCAAGGAGGCTTTGCGATTGTTGACACCTGAACGCCTGGATGAACTTAAGGAGAAAGCATCTTCTGAAGTATGTGGTGATAGCCAATAAATGGTCTTGTCGGTAATGTGTGTGAGTGGTGCTGTCCTTTGGGCGGTGCCTTTTTTGTTATAATTTTACCTGCTGCTTAGTACTCTTTGACTAATTGTGTGAAGTGCAAATAAAAGTAGTTATTTAGACTTTGTCTAAAATAACGGCTATTTGAAATCAACAATGGGGTTAATCTCGGGAATCCCACATTTAAAGCGCTGTTTGCGAGGTTTTCAATATATATTCTTAAAGTTTTAACAAAGTTATTAACAAGGTAAGCTGTTGATAATAAACAAACTAAAAAGTTATTATCATTCTGCAACCTTTCTGAATCCACAAAACGCAAATGGCTGATATTTAATCCCTTGCATTTGCTTTGAAATTCCAAATATTTTTTCGCTTGCTTTTTATCTTTTTCTTTCAGATATTTGCAATGCCGAAGACGATAGGGCGGTGCGTTTTTTTGTTTGAAAGTGCAGCATCGGATTCCCTTATCCTGTCTTATTTTAACAACGAACTTACTGACTGATATTTTTGATGGACTCTCATTTACATACAATGTGGGATAGTTGTTTGCGCATCATACGTGACAACATCTCGGCAAATGCATTCTCTACCTGGTTTGCAGATATTGTTCCTTTGGAATTTAAGAACAATACTCTGAACATTCAGGTGAAGAGTCACTTTATATATGAATTTCTCGAGGAGAATTATATAGACCTTCTTCGTACCACGCTTACACGCGTCATTGGTGAGGGTGTAGGTCTTGCCTATACAATCCTTGCCGATAAGACAAACGGATTGACTACGGAGATTGAGCCCGAGGCTCGCCCGGTGGCTAATAAGCGTCAGGCGGGGGCAGAAGAGGCTGCGGAGGAACTTAACTCAATGCTTATAGGCAAATACACTTTCGATAATTATGTTGAAGGTAGCAGTAACAAGCTTTCGCGTACAGCTGCGGAAAGTGTTGCCATGTTCCCCGGAAAAACATTCAACCCTCTTTTTATACATGGTGCTTCGGGTGTTGGAAAAACTCACCTTGTGAATGCTATAGGTACAAGAATCAAACAGCTGCATCCTGGGTTGCGTGTGCTTTATATTTCGGCACATCTTTTCCAGGTACAATATACCGACTCTATTCTCCATAAGAATTTCAACGACTTTATGCGTTTCTATCAGAGTATTGATATTCTTATTATCGACGATATTCAGGAGATCGCAGGATTGCCCGGTACTCAGAATGCTTTCTTCCACATATTTAATCATCTGCACCTTAATGGTAAGCAGCTTATCATGACCTCTGACCGCTCACCTGCTCAGCTGAAGGGCATGGAAGAGCGTCTGATTACCCGCTTCAAGTGGGGCTTGAGCGCTGAGATTGAAAAGCCCGATCTCGAACTTCGCAAGAATATTCTTCGCAGCAAGGTTCGTCACGATGGCCTTAAGTTTCCCGAAGAGGTTATCAGTTACATTGCAGAGCATGTGAATGCCAGCGTTCGTGACCTCGAAGGTATTGTGGTTTCTATCATGGCGCACTCAACCATTCACAATTGCGACATCAACATCCAACTTGTGCATAAGATCCTCGGTGGAATCTCTGAGTATGAGAAGGAACCTGTAAGCGTCGATAAGATAGTAAAGACTGTTGCCGATTATTATAATGTAAGTGTTGAAAGTGTAAATACAAAGTCGCGTAAACGTGAGATTGTGCTTGTTCGTCAGACATCGATGTATCTCGCCAAGAAACATCTTGATCTTTCAACCTCAAAAATAGGTCAGCAGATTGGTCGACGCGACCATGCAACTGTACTTCATGCATGTAAAACAATTGCAAACCTTCTCGAGACAGATAAGCAGTTCCGTGGAGAGATGTGCGAAATTGAGGCTTCGTTGCAGGCCGTATAGTTTAGAAAATATCAGTTGGTATAAAGTTCGCCCCGGTTTGACTTTTCTCAAGCCGGGGCGAACTTTATATTTTTGTTTTTGGCGATGAGTGGCTGTTGTCTCATGTTATTTTGTTGTTTTTCCTGTTGGTGTTGCAATGCTCGCAGTTGTCGGTTTTTGGTAACTTTTTTCTGGTCAGTTTTGTTCGAAAATAATTTTTTGGAAAACTTTTGAATGTCGCTAAAAATATAAATGCTTGTAAATCAATTCGTGTTTGGCTTATTTTGGAAAACTTTGTATCGGTTGAAAACTTAGAAGGAAAACATTTGCAAGTTACTGAAAAGCTATATATATTTGCACTCACATCAATCAGTCAGATTTTTTTTGCAACACTAATTTTGCTTTTTCGATAATCTGTCGGCAGGATTCTTGAAAAAGCACGGATTTGTCTTGAATATTGCTCCGGATTGTGCAGAGAACTGCTTTTCCGAATGTTTTGTTCTTGCAATGTGATGGCTTTTTATCGTAAGAATAGCTATCTATATTGTGCCCTTTACTTAACAGATGGGCTATGTTTTTGAAAGACGAAAGGTACAGTGGCTTCAAAGGCGGTTTCGGGTGTTGCATTTAAGGTGATAATTTAAAATAGTAGTAAATTAATAATAGTCTAAAGCTGTGGAAAGACAAACGTACACTTACGACGAAGCAGTAAAGGCTTCGTTGGAGTATTTTAATGGCGATGAACTCGCCGCACGCGTGTGGGTTAACAAGTATGCTGTAAAGGACTCTTTCGGTACAATCTACGAAAAGTCACCTGAACAGATGCATTGGCGCATAGCCAATGAGATTGCCCGCGTGGAACAGAAATATGAGAATCCAATGTCGGCACAGGAGATATTCGACCTGCTCGACCACTTTAAGTACATCGTTCCTCAGGGTAGTCCCATGACAGGTATCGGTAACGATTTTCAGATTGCATCGTTGTCGAACTGTTTTGTGATAGGTATTGAAGGTAATGCCGATTCCTATGGTGCAATTATCCGTGTCGACGAAGAGCAGGTGCAGTTGATGAAGAGACGTGGCGGTGTAGGTCACGACCTTTCTCACATTCGTCCCAAGGGCACTCCTGTTAAAAACTCAGCCCTCACATCTACCGGCATTGTGCCCTTTATGGAGCGTTACTCAAACTCTACACGTGAGGTAGCCCAGGATGGTCGTCGCGGAGCTCTGATGCTCAGTGTCTCAATCAAACACCCCGATGCCGAGGCATTTATCGATGCTAAAATGACAGAGGGTAAAGTTACTGGTGCCAACGTCTCTGTGAAAATTGACGACGATTTCATGAAGGCTGTTACCGAGAAAACACCTTATACACAGCAGTATCCTATTGTTTCGGATAATCCCACTCACAAGAAAGAGATAGATGCCAATAAACTTTGGGATAAGATTATTCACAATGCCTGGAAGTCTGCCGAGCCCGGCGTGCTTTTCTGGGATACCATCATTCGTGAGTCTATCCCCGACTGCTATGCCGACCTCGGTTTCCGCACAGTCTCTACAAACCCCTGTGGCGAGATTCCTCTCTGTCCTTATGACTCTTGCCGCTTGTTGGCTCTCAATCTCTTCTCGTATGTAAAAAATCCATTTACTCCCGAAGCAACATTCGACTATGCACTGCTTAAGGAGCATGTGGCTAAGGCTCAGCGCATAATGGATGACATCATTGATCTCGAGCTTGAGAAGATAGAGGCTATCAAACAGAAGATTGCAAGTGACCCCGAGGGTGAAGAGGTTAAAGGAGCCGAGAATAAGCTTTGGGAGAAAATATACAACAAGAGCAGCATGGGACGCCGTACGGGTGTAGGTATAACCGCCGAGGGTGACATGCTTGCAGCTATGGGCTTGCGCTATGGTACGGAGGCTGCTACAGATTTCTCCGAGGAGGTACACAAAACCGTGGCTCTTGCAGCTTACGGTTCATCGGTGAACCTTGCCAAAGAGCGTGGAGCATTCCCCATTTACGATAGTGAACGTGAGGTAAATAATCCTTTCATCAATCGAATAAAGGAGGCCGACCCTGCTCTCTACGAAGAGATGAAACAGTATGGCCGTCGTAACATCGCTTGTCTTACGGTGGCTCCCACTGGTACAGTCAGCATTATGACACAGACAACTTCTGGAATCGAACCTGTATTTATGCCTGTTTACAAGCGTCGTCGCAAGGTTAACCCCAACGATGCAGATGTGCACATCGATTTTACAGACGAAAATGGCGATGCTTTCGAGGAGTACGTAGTATATCACCACAAATTTGTCGAGTGGATGAAGATTAACGGCATCGACACCACCAAACGCTATTCGCAGGTGGAGCTTGACAGCATTGTGGCACGTTCACCCTATGCCAAGGCAACATCCAACGACATCGACTGGGTGGCAAAAGTACAGATGCAGGGACGCATACAGAAGTGGGTAGATCACTCGATAAGCGTAACCATCAATCTGCCCAATAATGTTGATGAGAAACTGGTTAACGAACTTTATGTGACAGCATGGAAGTCTGGTTGCAAGGGTTGTACAGTATATCGTGACGGCTCACGTGCCGGAGTACTGGTGTCTACTGAGAGCAAGGACAGCAAAGGTAAGTCACAGACCGAGGAGATGAAACCTGCAATTACAGAAGTTCGCCCCCGAGTTCTCGAAGCTGATGTTGTTCGCTTCCAGAATAATAAAGAGAAATGGGTGGCATTCATCGGACTCCTGAATGGTCAGCCCTATGAGATTTTCACCGGTCAGCAGGACGATGAGGATGGTATCCCCTTGCCTAAGAATGTGACTCACGGTGTTATAATTAAGAGCGTCGATGAGGATGGCAACAAACGCTACGACTTCCAGTTTGAGAACAAGATTGGCTACAAGACAACCATAGAAGGACTTTCAGAACGTTTCAATCCCGAGTTCTGGAACTATGCGAAACTTATCTCCGGTGTATTGCGCTACAAAATGCCTATCGAACTTGTGTTGAAACTTGTTTCATCGCTTCAGCTCGACTCGCAAAGCATCAATACATGGAAGAATGGTGTAGAGCGTGCATTGAAGAGATATATTCAGGATGGTACAACCACCGGCGAGAAATGTCCCAAATGCAAGAATCAGTTGATATTCGAAGAGGGTTGTCTGCATTGTCCCCAGTGTGGATATTCAAAATGTGGTTAATAGAGTGACTAAGCAGTAGACACTACATAAATTGAGTAAAAGTTGAGATGGGCCCTGTCGGCTTGTCCCAACTTTTACAGTTAAAGAGAGGTTGTACAAGTATGAAAATAGAATCGTATAAAATAGAACTGAGCAACATGCGCCTCTATGCCTATCATGGTGTGTTGCCGCAGGAGAATGTGGTGGGTGCATGGTATATTGTCGATCTTACGGTGACGGTTGATAATGTCGACAGCATCAGTAGCGACAATCTTGACTCAACGATAAATTACGCCGCGATTTATGATGTTGTGCGTGAAGAGATGAAGATTAATTCCAAACTTCTTGAGCATGTTTGCGGACGTATAATGAGCAAGCTGTTTGAACGTTTCTCTTCAATTGTTGCTGCGGAAATTTCATTGAAAAAGGAGACTCCTCCTCTTGGTGGCGATGGTCTCAGCAGTGCTGTGAGGATAAAGGCTGTAAGGTGATTATCCGGCTCGTTGTGCTAAAAATTATTTCATATAAGCAATCAGGCTGTGTCCATGCGGACACAGCCTGATTGCTGTTTTGGGGTTGTCTTATCTGAAAATCTGTTCTATTTTGACATCAGTTCGTTCGATATGAGAATTATCGGTAGATTAAAAAAGTTTATATCCTCAATCAACAGAATCAACAACCCCCGAAAGTCATAAAAAAACTTTCGGGGGCATATCATATACAACTTGCTCTATTTAACTATTACTCCAAATTCTGCAACAGAGAATGTGCTGCCATTGTCTGTTGTTTCCAATGGTTCCAGTCGCAGATAACGCACCGAATGGCTTTGTCCGAATCTTACATTCTGTGCTATCGGGTTGTTGCGGATATTTTCAAACTCTCTGTCGCCCTCCATCTGCTGCCAATTTTCTCCGTCAGTGCTGATGGCAACGCGATATTTGGTTATTGTGCCGGCTGCATTCACGTTGTTGGCAGGGATGTATGAAAAACCTAAAATATTGAGCTGCTGTCCCAAGTCTATTGTCAAGGGTTGCATGTCGCTGCTTATCCACAGGGTTTCAATATCATTGTCAAGCATTTTCCGTCCGTTGCTGCCGGCAACTTCCCATGCCGACGATGAAATATGCTCTTTCTGAATAGCGCTGTTGTCGCCAAGTTCGGGGCAGTGGAACAATCCTATACGCAGAATATTCGCCTCTCGGCGGCTTTCGTTTATAATTACTCTTACCTTCTCAGCAGTTGTCGCGGGGAAACGTAGCAGACGTTTGTAGCCAATGGTTGTACCCTTACCGACAGCAATCCACTGTCCGTCGATGAGCAGTTCCACGGTGAAGCTTTCTACTCTCTGTCCTTTGGAAATATCCTCTTGCAGCATCACGCAGTTTATCTTTGCGCCGCTCTGAATATCTCTGCTGCACTCTTCTCCTGCAGCCAGTGTGACAACTTTGTTGCCGTTGATGGCGTAATCCTGTGCAAAGGCATTGCTTATGTAGTCGCCGAACTCCTTAAGACGCACCGAGTCGATGGGGTGTACCTTGCCCTCAAGTGTGGGAGGGATGTTGAGCAGCAGCGATGAGTTGCTGCCCACTGAAGAGAAGTAGATGTCTACAAGGTTTTTAAGCGAGCGTACGTATTGATTCTGGCTCTCATGGTAGAACCATCCCGGACGTATCGAAACGTCAGTCTCCGATGCGTACCAGAAAAGTTCTTTTGCTTTTGATATAAGCTCGCGGCTGCCAAGGTCGCGGGTTGTTTCATCGATGTTCAGTTCGCTGCGCAGAGTGCCCGAGTTTGCATAAACCTTTGGCGCAAGCGGTGTTACATTCCACTCCGATTCGCGTCCTTTGCCACTCTCGTTGCCTACCCAGCGTACGTCGTCGCCGCAGATGGCTGTCACTGCATCGGGTTGTAGTTTGTGTATGGTGGCTGTCACTGCCTCCCAGTCGTACACCTGCACCTTGCCGTTGGGGCCTTCGCCGCAAGCACCGTCGAACCACACTTCGCTCACCTCGCCGTAGTTTGTCAGAAGCTCGGTAAGTTGGTTGATGAAGTATTCGTTATATTTCGGTGAGTCGCCGTAGCTGGGAGCGTTTCTGTCCCATGGCGACAAATATACTCCGAATTTTATGCCGTGGCGGGCGCATGCTTCGCTTATCTCCTTCACAACATCGCCTTTGTACGGAGAATTCTTTACGCTGTGTTCTGTGAATTTGGAGGGCCACAGACAGAATCCATCGTGGTGCTTGCAGGTGAGAATTATCAGTTTGAATCCTCCTGCCTTTAACGATTTTACTATCTGGTCGGCATCGAAAGCAGTGGGGTTGAACAGTTCGGGTGACTCCTTGCCGTCGCCCCATTCACGATTGGTGTAGGTGTTTATTCCATAGTGGAGAAAGGCTGTCAACTCCATCTGTTGCCACTCAAGCTGGTTACGGGTTGGGGTTACCCGTGCCGCAATGTCTATTATCTCTTCGCTTGTGGCTCCTTGCGGAATGATGGCGTGTTTCTCAAAATATTGCTCGTTGCTGCCTGCGCACGAAAGCAGGATGGAGAGCAGCGATGGTATGATGATTTTTTTCATATTCGTATAGTTTGTACGTGTTGTGTGATAAGCAACAAAGGTTGCCGGGCTGTAATCAGACAGCGGTACCGGCAACCTTATGTTTTATGTCGAGGCTGGACTACTTTATCTCCCAGGTCTCGTTGGTGGCGAGAAGTTCCGCAAAATTGTGATATTTCTTCATCTGCTTAACCTCTTCAATCTGCTCGTAAATAGAGTCGTTGTATGTAGGAGCATCAACGTCTCTGATTACACCGAGGGCGATGGGGAAGTCCGGTCCTTGCATCAGCGCCAGCTTCAGGTGCAGTGTGGTGTCGGCGCAGTGTGCATCGTGTACGAGAATATCCTTTTCGGTAATTCCATTCTCGCCAATCTTTACAACCTTCAAGCCGAATCCCTCCTGCATAAGACCATATTCGTTGTTCTCTCCGAATATCATGGGTTTGCCATGTACCAAGTGGATTGAGTTCTTAGCGCGACCCTCTTTGTTGTATACGCTTTCGTGTGTGCCGTTGTTGAAGATGACACAATTCTGCAATACCTCTGTCACTGCGGCACCTTTGTGCTGCGCAGCAGCCTTAAGACATTCGATTGCTACGGGCATATCTGTTGCGACGCAACGTGCAAAGAAACGTCCGCGCGCGCCGAAGCAAAGCTCTGCGGGTGTGAAGGGGTCCTCAACTGTACCGTAGGGCGATGACTTGCTGACGAATCCGCGTGCCGATGTGGGCGAGTATTGTCCCTTTGTCAATCCGTAAATGCGGTTGTTCAGCAAAATCATGTTCAGGTCGATGTTGCGTCTTACTGCATGTATGAAGTGGTTACCGCCAATGGCAAGACCATCGCCGTCGCCTGATACCTGCCATACGGTCAGTTCGGGGTTGGCGATTTTAACGCCGGTGGCAATGGCTGCCGCACGTCCGTGGATGGTGTGGAAACCGTATGTGTTCATGTAGTAGGGCAGACGTGATGAGCATCCGATACCCGAAATTACTGCTGTCATGTGGGGAGCGATTCCCAATTCGCTCATTGCCTTGTGCAGCGCACCCAGGAATGAGTGGTCGCCACATCCCGGACACCAACGTGGCTGTCCGAATTTAAAATCTTGTACTGTATATTCGCTCATGGTTTATTCCTCCATTATTTTTGTGAATGCCTCCACCAGATTTGCTACTGTGAATGGCTGTCCTTTGACTTCGTTATATTGGTAGGGGTTGAAGCCGTCTATCTTCATGCGCAGGAAGGCAGCAAACTGTCCGAGGTTCTGCTCGGCAATGACAACCTTCTTGTAGCGGCGCATCACCTCTTCGGTGTTGCGTGGCAGGGGATTGATGTATGTGAAGTGTGCGTGAGCAACCTTCTTGCCCTGCTTGTTGAGCTCTTCTGCAGCCTCGCGCAAGTGGCCGTATGTGCCACCGAAGCCTACGATGAGCAGGTCGGCATCCTCTGCACCGTAAACCTCCACATTGGGGATGTCGTCGGCAATGCGGTCAACCTTTTCTGCACGCAGTTTCACCATAAGCTCGTGGTTGTCGGGGGCTGTGGAGATGGCTCCTGTGGCGTTGCTCTTCTCAAGTCCTCCAATGCGGTGCATGAATCCGGGTGTGCCGGGTACAGCCCAGTAACGTGCGCCATTTTCGGGGTTACGCATGTAGGGAGTCCAGCCCTCTGCCATGCTTTCACTTACAAACTGGGGTTTAATATCGGCAAACTCCTCTACATTGGGAAGTTTCCATGCTGCCGAACCATTGGCAATGAAAGCATCTGTAAGAAGTACAATGGGAGTCATGTGCTCAACTGCAATCTTGCAGGCATTGTATGCTGCGTCGAAGCAGTCGGTGGGTGATGTTGCTGCAATTACGGGGATGGGACTTTCGCCGTTGCGTCCGAAGAGAGCCTGCAACAGGTCGGTCTGCTCCGATTTTGTGGGTAGTCCGGTTGAGGGGCCTCCGCGCTGTACGTTGATGATGACGAGCGGCAATTCGGTGATTACTGCAAGGTTAATTGCTTCGCTCTTAAGGCAGACACCGGGGCCCGATGTTGATGTGCAGGCCAATGCTCCAGCGTATGCTGCGCCGACTGCCGATGCGCATCCTGCAATCTCGTCCTCGGCCTGCATGGTGATGACACCCATTGACTTGTGTTTTGCAAGTTCGTGCAGAATGTCGGTTGCAGGAGTGATGGGGTATGAGCCAAGGAAAAGCTTCAATCCAGCCTTTTCGGCTGCTGCCATAAGTCCGTAAGCTGTGGCTTTGTTTCCGTTGATGTCCATGTAAAGGCCTTTTGCCTTTTCACCCTTGCTCTCTATGCGATAGGTGTGGGCGATGGATGCGTGGGTGTTGTGTCCGAAATTGTATCCGTCGTTAAGCACCTTGATGTTTGCTTCTGCAATCTCGGGCTTCTTGGCGAATTTATTTCTTATCATAGCCTCGGCGAGTTTCAGGTCGCGGTCGAAAATCCAGCATACGATACCCAATGCAAGCATGTTCTTGCAACGTAGCATGCTCTTGTTGTCGAGTCCGCTCTCCTTAAGGCTTTCAATGCACATTGAAGAGATGGGGCAGCTGATAATGTCATTCTTGATGCCGAGCTCCTCAATGGGGTTGTCTGTCTTGAATTCAGCCTTTTCGAGGTCTTTTGCTCCGAAAGAGTCGGAGTCAATGATTATTGCGCCTGTAGGCTTGCAATATTTATACTGTGTCTTCAGTGCAGCGGGGTTCATTGCTACCAGTACGTCGCATGCGTCACCGGGGGTCAATACTTTGTCGGCGCCGATGTGTACCTGAAAACCGGAAACTCCTGTAAGCACTCCTTGCGGGGCGCGGATGTCTGCCGGATAGTCGGGGAATGTACAGATGTCATTTCCTACCGTTGCCGAGATTGTGGAAAAGATGTTTCCCGCCAGCTGCATACCGTCGCCGGAGTCACCCGAGAATCTGACGATAACCTGGTCGAGGTCTTTGATTGTTGTCTGTTCTGCCATGATTTATTATGGTCAAGTGAATAATATTAAAATCTTTGTAGCATACAAAACGCAATGGTGTATGCGCCCCAAATTTCGCAAACATTTACGAAATGAAAAAATATTTGGGCAAATTTTTCCTTTTGTAATCCAAAATAATGAAGTTTGTATATAAGTTATTGCTTTGTACGGCAATTCTGTTGTCGCTCTATGGCGAAATTTCATTTTTTCTGATTATATTTGCATGCAAATATTGTCCGCAAGCAATTTGTGGTTTAAGTTTGAAAATATTTACAAAACATAAGATAAACATTACAAGATGGTTTACTTCTTTTCAACCTCAGGCAATGGCATTATAGCTACTGCCACAGAAAATCTTTTAAGCAAGGAAGATATCGAGAAATTGTGCTGGTTGTACAGCGGAGCAACTCCGGTGGATGCTGAAAGCGTAGAGGGATATTTCGTAGGTCCCCGCCGCGAAATGATTACCCCCTGGAGTACCAATGCTGTGGAAATTACTCAGAATATGGGTATCGAAGGTGTACAGCGCATCGAGGAGTATTTTTCTGTTGCCGATGAAAATGCAGAGTATGACCCCATGCTCCAGCGTCTTTACAAAGGCCTCGGACAGGATGTGTTCAACGTAGACATCGCTCCCAAGCCCATTGAGTTTATCGAAGACCTCGAAAGTTACAACGAACAGGAGGGTCTTGCTCTCTCAACCGAGGAGATCGAATACCTTCACAAGGTAGAAGGCGAGCTTGGCCGCAAACTTACCGACTCCGAGGTGTTCGGCTTTGCACAGATAAACTCAGAACATTGTCGTCACAAAATCTTCGGTGGCACATTCATCATCGATGGCGAGGAGATGCCCTCATCGCTCTTCCAGATGATTAAACGTACCACACAGGAGAATCCCAATAAGATAATCTCTGCATACAAGGACAACGTAGCTTTTGCACAGGGTCCCGTAGTCGAGCAGTTTGCACCTGCCGACCACTCAATGCCCGACTATTTTGTTATCAAGGACATTGAGACAGTTATATCATTGAAGGCAGAGACACACAACTTCCCCACAACAGTCGAGCCCTTCAACGGTGCATCTACCGGTACCGGTGGTGAAATCCGCGACCGTATGGGCGGTGGTAAAGGTTCATGGCCCATTGCCGGAACAGCCGTGTATATGACATCTTATCCCCGTACTTACGATGATCGCAAGTGGGAGGATATGTTGCCCGTACGCAAATGGCTCTATCAGACTCCCGAGCAGATACTTATCAAGGCATCAAACGGTGCTTCAGACTTTGGAAACAAGTTTGGTCAGCCGCTGATCTGTGGTTCGGTGCTTACATTCGAACACAAGGAAAATGAAGAGACATACGGATACGACAAGGTGATAATGCTTGCCGGTGGTGTAGGATACGGCACACGTCGCGACTGCCTCAAAGGTGCTCCCGAAAAGGGTAACAAGGTTATTGTGATGGGTGGTGACAACTACCGCATCGGTCTTGGTGGCGGTTCAGTGTCGTCGGTTGACACAGGTCGTTACTCTTCGGGTATCGAGCTTAATGCTGTTCAGCGTGCCAACGCCGAAATGCAGAAACGCGCCTACAACGTTGTGCGTGCACTCTGCGAGGATGAAACCAACCCCGTAGTATCTATCCACGACCATGGTTCGGCAGGACACGTAAACTGCCTTTCAGAGCTTGTGGAGGAGTGCGGAGGTCTCATCGATATGAGCAAACTTCCCGTAGGTGACAAGACCCTCTCGGCAAAAGAGATTATCGCCAATGAATCTCAAGAGCGTATGGGATTGCTCATCAAGGAGGATGCTATCGAATATGTTAAGCGAGTGGCTGAGCGTGAGCGCGCTCCCATGTATGTGGTAGGTGAAACAACCGGCGATGCACGCTTCGCATTTGAGCAGGCAGACGGCAAACGTCCCTTCGACCTCTCTGTAAGCCAGATGTTCGGTTCTTCACCCAAGACATATATGGTTGACAAGACCAAAGAGCGTCACTATAAGGATGTAGAATATAATACAGAAGATATAAACGACTACCTCGTAAATGTACTTCGTCTCGAGGCTGTTGCTTGTAAGGATTGGTTGACAAACAAGGTTGACCGTTCTGTGACAGGACGCATTGCACGTCAGCAGTGTCAGGGTGAGATACAGCTCCCCTTGAGTGACTGTGGTGTAGTAACTCTCGACTTCAAAGGCAATAAAGGTATTGCAACATCAATCGGTCATGCACCTCAGGCCGGTCTTGCCGACCCCGCCAAGGGTTCAGTGCTTGCCGTTTCAGAGGCTCTTACAAACATTGTACTTGCGCCTCTCGCCGATGGTCTTGAGTCAATTTCGCTCAGCGCCAACTGGATGTGGCCATGCCGTTCGCAGGAGGGTGAGGATGCGCGTCTCTACAAGGGCGTGAAGGCACTTTCCGATTTCTGCTGCGACCTTCATATCAATGTTCCCACAGGTAAGGACTCTCTGTCAATGACACAGAAGTATCCCGACGGAACAAAAGTAATCAGCCCGGGAACAGTTATCGTATCTGCCGGTGGTGAGGTTTCTGATGTACGCAAGGTTGTTTCTCCCGTGATGGTAAACAACGTGAAGAGTTCATTCTACCATGTTGACTTCAGCTTTGACGCACTTCGTCTGGGTGGCTCGGCATTTGCACAGACAATGAACTGCATCGGCGACGATGTACCCACCGTACAGAATCCCGAATATTTCGCTGCAGCCTTCAATGCAGTGCAGATGTTGGTGAACGAGGGTGTAATCCTTGCCGGTCACGACATTTCTGCCGGAGGTCTTATAACCACTCTTCTCGAAATGTGCTTCGCTAATGTCGAAGGAGGTATGGAGATAGATTTCAGCGGCATTGCCGAGACTGACATCGTGAAACTGCTCTTTGCCGAGAACCCCGGTCTTGTAATTCAGGTGGCAGATGCCGACAAGGCAAAAATGGAGTCTATCTTCGAGGAGGCAGGCGTATGCTTCATGAAGATTGGTGTTCCTTCAAAGAAACGTCAGATTGCTGTTGCGCATAACAAGCGTACACGTCTGTTCGATATTGATTATATGCGTGACGTATGGTTCGACAGTTCATATCTGATGGATCGCAAGCAGAGCTTCAACGGCTGTGCCGACGAGAGATTGCAGAACTACAAGAACCAGCCCCTGCGCTATCGCTTTGCTCCCGAGTTCACCGGTATGTTGTCTAAATACGGAATCGATGCCAGCCGCCGCGAAAAATCAGGCGTACGTGCAGCTATCATCCGCGAGAAGGGAACAAACGGCGAGCGTGAGATGGCCTACGCAATGTATCTTGCAGGCTTCGATGTTAAGGACGTTACAATGACCGACCTCATCAGCGGACGTGAGACACTCGACGAAGTTAACTTCATCGTATTCTGCGGTGGATTCTCTAACTCCGACGTACTCGGCTCGGCTAAAGGATGGGCAGGAGGATTCCTCTTCAACCCCAAGGCTAAGGCTGCACTCGATCGCTTCTATGCTCGCGAAGATACTCTCTCGCTCGGTATCTGTAATGGTTGCCAGTTGATGATGGAGCTCAACCTCATCAACCCCGAATTCGAGGAGAGAGGATATATGCGTCACAACAATTCACATAAGTTTGAGTCTACATTCGTTGGTGTGAATGTGCCTGCTAACAACTCAGTACTCTTCGGTTCACTTTCAGGTAGCCGTCTGGGTGTTTGGGTTGCTCACGGTGAGGGACGCTTCGACCTTCCCTATGCTCAGGATAAGTATAATATTGTTGCACAGTACTCATACGAGGGTTATCCCGGTAACCCCAACGGTTCGGACTACAATGTGGCTGCTCTTGCAAGTGCCAACGGACGTCACGTTGCAATGATGCCTCACCCCGAACGTGCAATCTTCCCCTGGCAGTGTGCAAACTATCCCGCCGACAGACTCGCCGAGGATGTTACACCCTGGATTGAGATTTTCCGCAACGCATACAATTGGGTTGCCGACAAGACCAAGTAATCAATAAATCTGATAAATTTAATATAAGGCTGCACTCTTTCGGGTGCAGCCTTATGGTTAAAATAATGAACAACGTATCGCTTGTTAAACTATTTACGACCTTCTCCAAGATAGGACTGTTTACCATCGGTGGAGGTTATGCAATGATTCCTCTCATCGAACGTGACGTTGTCGAGCGCAATGGATGGGTGGGGAAAGAGGAGTTTGTCGACCTTTTGGCTGTCGCTCAATCTTCGCCCGGTGTCTTTGCCGTTAACATTGCAATATTCATAGGCACTAAGCTTCGCGGTGTGCGTGGTGCAGTTGCTGCGTCGCTGGGCAGTATGATGCCCTCTGTTGTGTGTATTCTGCTCATCGCTCTTTTCTTCCATAATTTCCGTCACTACAAGGTGGTGGAGAATATCTTCTGGGGGTTGCGTCCGGCAGTTGTAGCTCTGATTGCGGCTCCTGTGTTCTCGGTGGCACGTTCGGCTAAAATCACCCGTACGACAGTGTGGATACCCATATTGTCGGCATTGTTGATAGTGGCCTTTGGGGTTTCACCTATTTATATAATATTGGCCGCAGGAGTAGGCGGGTTTGTTTACGGAAAAATTAAGGGTAGGGTATGATGCTGTTGATTGAACTTTTTGTAACCTTTTTCAAGATAGGCCTTTTCAGCTTTGGTGGTGGCTATGGTATGCTTTCCGTTATTCAGGGTGAGGTTGTTACGCGTTACGGATGGCTTTCCATGTCCGAGTTTACCGACATTGTAGCCATCAGTCAGATGACCCCAGGTCCCATAGGCATAAACTCGGCAACATACGTTGGATATACAGCCATGAACAATGCTTACGGCTCGTTACCCCTTGCGGTGGCAGGCTCGTTGGTGGCGTCGTTGGCAGTGATGCTCCCGTCGCTGGTGCTGATGCTTGTAATCAGTCGCTACCTTATGAAATATAGCAAGAGTGCAGGAGTGAATGCAGTTTTTCGTATTCTGCGTCCTGCTGTAG
>CAJGDX010000008.1 GCA_904502185.1 uncultured Bacteroidaceae bacterium
AACCTGTACGTTGTTGAGCTCGATGTCTCTAACGCGCTGAACGATGAAGCCCATACCACCGCAGTGATATACGTTTACGTTCTTGATGAGAACTGTGTTACACTCGTCGAATGTGAATCCGGGGTTTGAACGGCTTGCTGCACCGAATGCCATGATGTTGCCGACTGTACCTGTAAGGTCCTTGAGGAAGATTTTGTAGTTGCCGTTGGGAAGAGCCTCTGCCTGCAATCCGCTCCACAACCAGTAGTCGTGAACGTAGTATGCTACCTCTTTTTTCTTGCCGTCGAACTCGAGAAGGCTGCCATAGGGGTAGGTGATGTTGTTCTTGTCGCGGATGCGGAGGATGCCGCTGCGAATGTCAACATTGTAGTCGGCAGGGAATTTGAGTTCAAGCCATCCGTCACCAACTGCCATAATCTCGCCCTGTGAGTTGAAGGTGTGTGTGTAGTCGATGTTAAGGTCGCTGATGGTGATGTTGCTTGAGTTCTCTACGTTGAAGGGAGATACAAAGCCGGTGAAGAGGAGTGTTGTTCCGTTACCTTCGATGGCAAGGCCGTTTGCATTCTCGATGTTGAGGGCAATACGTTTTTTGCCCTGGCTGTTGTTACTGATGTAGAGATATTTCTCAAAACAATATTTATCCTTGATGCACAGTGTGTCGCCGGGGAATACCAGTTTGCTGTTGGGAGCCTTAAGTGCCTCTTCGAGTGCAAGGCGGATGCCGGGATAAGCGTCATCCTTCATCTCCTCGGTGATGTAGTCCTTTACATACACTGTCTTGCCTTCGGGAGCAGATGAACATGCTGCCACTGCTACCATCGCCGCAAGTGCAAAAAATTTGAATATTTTTTTCATATTGCCGGGTTGATTATAAAGTTATAATCTCCCACCCAGTCAACCATGTGGCAGGGCAGGAGATTTTTAAAGTGTGTGGTTATTAGATTTTGATATTCTTGATGGTCTCACCAATGCGAACAGTGTATTTCTTCTCTTTCTTGCCGTTCTTGATGATTACCTGAGCGCGAGTTTCTGACTTACGTTTAACCTCGATGTCGAAGTCACCGCCAAATGCCTTGATGTGACGGAGTGCCATGTCGTTCCATGCAGTAGGAAGCTGGATTGTGAGGTTGAATGAGTTGAAACCTGTGGGCTGGATACCGAAGAGACCCTCAGTGATGATACGGCAGTAGAGACCGCTCTCTGCTGAGAGGTGACGCTGTGAACCCTCGGGCCATGCCTCGATGGGGTAAGGTACGTGTGTACCGAGGAGGCGACGGTTAGAGTAGTCGAGCAACTGCTTTGTAGCCTTGTCTGCTGCACCTACAACGTATACACCACGGAGTGCATAGAGTGTAGAGCGGTCCCAGAATGTTGCATCGCCCTCGGCTGTGAGAAGACCGTCGATTGTACACAATTTGTCTGAGTAGAGAGCATCGATTGTACCCTGTGCGCGCTCTTTGAAGCCGAATACAAGAGGCATACAGATCCATGAACGGAGTACTGTGTTGCCTTCGTAGTAACGATATGTTTCGTAACCGCTTACGTTAGCAGAGAAGTATTTGTTGATGTTCTTCTTGAGTTCCTCAGCCTGTTTCTTGTATGTAGCAGCCAATTTGGGCTCGCCTACGATGGGAGCAAGGTAAGATGCCATTACAAGACCGTCGTAGTAGAGAGTAGCTGTACAGAGGTTAGCCTCGCCTGAGGGGAAACGGCCTTCGAGCTCGTCTCTGTCGGAGCGGGGAACACCTGCGTCGTTCAACTGACGGCGTGTGTATTCGAGACACCACTTGATGAAGGGCCATATCTCTTTAGCCTCCTCTTTATCGGCGCGAGCAAGGAGATAACGTGTTGCACCGTGAGCATTCATGGCTGCGTCGCCACGGTCACCGGCACCGCCCCATGTATCGATACCCTCGGCGATGATTGAGCTGGGGATTTTCTTGTACTCGTCGTTCATGTAGCGAGCGAAGAGCTTGTAGCAGTTGAGTGCAGACTCGTTACCTACCTGATAGCCCATGAAGGGGAACAAGGGGCTAACGTACTCTGACTGGTCGTTACACCAGATAGCTGCGTAGTATGACTCACCGCCGGGGCCGTGCATCAAACCACCCTTTGTGCGGTAGATACTCTCAGATGCGCGGATTTTTGAGAAACGGAACTCTGTGTCGATAACCTTCTCGGGAGTCTCGAGAACGAGTGCGCCGTCGATGCTGTTCTTAACATAAGCCATACGTTTCTCGTACTCAGCCTTTACGTCGGGCTTGAGAGCCTTCTCTGTCTTCTCGCGGTAAGCCTGGAAAGCTGCACCGAACTCGATGCTCTTGCCGGGCTCGATTTTGTAAGTACCTGAACCGTAAACCTCAGACTGGATGATGTATGTGCCATCAACGCCCTTAGCGGGGTCTGTCTTCAGTTTCTGAACGAATTCGGGAACTGCAACTGTAAGTGTGCGGCCTGTGATGTTCTTCACCTCGTATGTCTCACACATCATGGGAAGTGTGGTGCTGGGGAAGATGGTTGTTGTAATCTCAACAACGGGAGAGGGAGCTCTTTTACGAGCTGCACCTGTGTTTACAATACCAATACCATACTGGCTTGTTACCTGAAGTGCACCGTTGATAGATACCTTCTTTGAACCAAGCTGTACGGGAGCGAGGTTGTTGATACCCAACATTGAAATAACGTCTGTCTGTACACGGTACATAAGGCTGCCGTGAGTGTTGTTGGGGATTGTACGGAGCATGGGGAACACGAGTGAACGCTCCTGTGAGAAGTTCTTGTTGGCATCGATGTTCCAACGTGTAACGAAAGATACCATCTCGCCACTCATCTCAATGTGGTCGCTGTAGGGAATAGTCTCGTCGTTGAGAATCATCTCGATGGCGTTAGTCTCGGGATTGATTGTCCAGCACTGTTTCTGTGCGCTGACTGTTACTACTGACATCAGCAGCAACGCAATGATTAATTGGATTTTTTTCATGTTATATAATTTAAAGTTTGTCTGACGGTTAATAGATTTACTTTGTCAATGACTTCTTAATCATTTCAAGTTCGGCAGGTGTGTAGCATGTGCGTGTAACATCAACCTGATAGCCTACGATTTCTGAAGCAGCCTCTGAAACATATTTCATCAGGCACTGGAATTTTTCGTAGTTGTTCTTGAAGCGGCCAAGCTGGCTGTCGGGAGTCTTGTAGAGCTTGTGGAAAGCCTTCTTGTATACGTCCCAGCCGTAAATCTCGGCTATACGCATAAGTGTGTAGTGGATAGCATCGCCTGAGTCGAGGTTGCCCTTGGCTACGCTGTTCTTGTAGGCACGTTTGTAGTAACCGATATTGTCGCCCATGTATGTGGTGTTCTGCGACATCACTGCCTCGTATTTGTCAAGAGCGTATGACATGCGGAAGTTGGCGAAAATCTCGTCGTTCCAGTTCCATGAACCGTAACCGTTGCCAACTGCTGTACCTGCTGAGAATACGTGACCAATCTCGTGGAGAATACCGAAGCCCCAGTCTTTGTTGGCCTTGAACTTTTCGAGAACGCTCTTTACGTTTACATTGTCGTTCCAGAGGATGGGGTTACCTGCAAGTGCCCAGTAGCCGGCCTCCATTCCGGGAGTGGTGAGGATGCTGATTTTGCGACCGTTGTAGGGCTTTACACCAAGGAGCTCTTCGTATGCGTCGTATGCTTTGTCGAGGCATTTGAGCCACTCGTCAACCACTTTGTCCTCCACTGTTACGTGTTTGGGGTCGATGGCGAGCATTATGTGCTTGCTCTCGCGGATGTAGAGTGCCTCTTTGGGGGTCTCTGTAATTTTCACGTCGTCGTACCATACTGTACCTTTTGACTTACCGCCGTTGTATGTGCCGCCGGGGAATCCGAGGCCACAGCTCACGTATGTTTCACCCTTTTCGTCGCTGACGAAATCCATGTATACCTCCTGCCAGTCGTTGGTGCCGTAGAGGAATTTGGATGCGTTCCAGGGCTGGTCTGAATCCTTGTCGAGTACGTCAAGGTAGAGAACAGCGCCGCGTCCCTCGAGGTAACGGCCATCAACTGAATCGCCTTTGACATCCTGTGTCTTTACTTTTGCTGACACACGATAGAATGTGTTGGGATTAAGTCCGGTGATGTGTTTGGTGATTTTCAGTGCGCCACGCTCGCTGCTGGTGATTTTGATACAGCGTGACTTGTCGGGACCCTCGTTCACGAATTTGATTGAGGCTCCTTTGGGACATTTGTCAAGTGACCAGCTTTTGAGTGATGCTGACTTGTTGTTGAAATTGTCGCTGAAAATTTCTTTGGAATTTTCATTGGCAAATGCACAAGTGCTTGCTGCAACAAGGGCTGCAATTGCCATGGGACGGAAAATGTTCTTCATGGTTGTGTGTTGTGTAAAATATTTGGTTTTTTGTTAAATTTCAGGGTGTAATATTTCAAGAAGCAAATTTAATCAAAATTTCACAATACTATGGCTTTTAAGACAAAAAGTTTGCCATAAGATTCTCTTTTTCCAGACTTTTACAAAATATTTTACACTATTTGGGAGGGATTATATACAACCAACCTGTGGCAGCGACAGTTGTCACGCTTTTTTCTGATTATTTTGAGGAATTATTTCTGCAATGTCAGCTCCTCCAGCGTGCGCTGTATGCGAGCCACTCTGTTGCAATATTTTTCGATGGTGGTTACATCGTGGCTGACGATGACCACAGCACAGTGGTCGTTGATTTTTTCAAGCAGTTGCAAAAGACGCTGACCGGAGTCGGTGTCGAGATAGGTTTCCGGTTCGTCGAGCAGAAGCAGACGGGGGCGCGACACGATGGCGCGGGCAAGCATCGCACGCTGCAACTGTCCGCCACTGAGTTGCCCGATGGGCATCCCTGCCACGGCTGTGAGTTCCATCTGCTGCATGATGGCATCCACACGCCGGCGTTCGTCAGCAGTGAGTCGCAGACGCCAGACATTGCGCGGAGTCATCAACCCTGTTTCGACTACCTCGCGCACCGAGATTGGGAAATGCTTGTCTATTGCAGCATATTGCGGCAGATAGCCGATGGACTCTTTGCAATTGTTTATAACTGTTCCCTTGCAGGGGACAAGCTCGCCTGTCACGAGCTTGACAAGCGTAGTTTTTCCACTGCCGTTGGCACCAATAATCCCGATAAAATCGTTGTTTTTTATCGCAAAATTGACATTTTCCAGCAACGGAACTGCTCCATAGGAGAAGTCGACATTCTTTATTTCGACAAGAGTCTCATTCATCTTTTTTCAAACATTCCACTATATGCAGAACCTCATCTTTCCAGTTATAGTTAAGAGGGTCGATGGATATTACAGAAGCACCAAGTTCGCGCGCAACGGTTTCGGCCTCTCTTTTATCGAATTCCGCCTGAATAAATACGCGACGGACTCCAATGCGACGAGCCTCGTCGACAATCTCTTTTATATGCGCAGCCGAAGCCTCTTTGCCATGCTCTTCGAGCGCCAGCTGTCGAAGCCCGTAGCGATGGGCAAAATAGGTAAGCGTAGGATGAAATACAATAAAACTGCTGTCGCTGCCGAAGGACAACCGCGCCGCCACACACGAATCGACCTCATGCAGCATACGGCGAAAGCTTTGTAAATTGGCACGATATTCCGCACTGTTTGCGCTGTCGAGCAGACACATTGCCGCACACACATTGTCGGCTATCTGCGCCACATTGTCGGGCGATGTCCACAGATGCGGGTCATGGTCGATACGTTCGATACCACGCGAGGTATCTACAAGCGGAAGAGATGGGAACGTCTGCCCTATTCTTTCGCACCACATATCTTCGAAGCCTGTTCCGCCCGTCAGAAAGTAGGTACTGCACTTGCCAAGCGCAACCATTGTCGATGGCGAGGGGTCGAATGTTTCGGGACTGCTGCCCTTCGGCACCACACTCATCACCTGCCAGCCGTCACCCGCAACAGCCTCAACAATAAAGCGATAGGGCTCCATGGTAACCGCAAGCACGGGTTTACCATCACCGCCACGTGGAGAGCAGGAGATTATCGCAAAGAGTAGGAGAAGTAGCAAAAGACGATTCACCATCAACAGTTTTTTCATTATGAAAAGAGTTCCAGCACACCCGTATAAGAGAGTATCACCACCAGGTAACGAACAAGTTTTCCGGCAGTCATTGTAGCAGATATCTTCATAGGGCTTACGCGCATAAAACCGAGCAGCAGCAATATAGCCGTTCCCAGCAGAGGGACGAACGAGAAGAATGCCGCCCATACTCCGATTTTCTGCACCACCCTGTCGGCACGAGCCATCTGCCTGGGAGATACCTTAAAAAAGCGTTCCACCCACTCGCGGTTGGCAAGTCGAGCCATATAATAACAACTGAAACCACCTATTGTGTTTCCGATTGTAGCCCAAATAAGCAGCCAAAAGGGACTTAGGCCCATGCTCAGAAAGAGCACAAGCAGCACCTCGCTCGCCATTGGCAGCACAGAACCGGCGATAAAAGCGCCTATTCCCATGCCTAAATATCCGTATCCGCTCAAAAAATCTACTAAGCAATCCATAATTCAAGAGTAGCCGACGCTGCCCACACGAGCATAGCCGCGATAAAGTATATATTTGAAGTCTTTGCAGGCAAAGCCGGGAAGATGTAGGCTGCAAGCAACGAAATTATCGGCAAACGCCAAACAAAATAGAGGGTAAAAAGTTCGGGACGCAACCAGCCTGCAAGCCACAGAACCACATAAACGGTGATAAAGAATGCCACGCGACGTCTAAGATGTGTGCGTCCGACAGTCGCAGTAAACAGGAAATGCACGATTGCCGGAAGAGTCACAAGCGGCTCGGCGCAAAGCCTGAGCAGCATAGAAGGAGTGACAACCACACTCGGTGTTTGCAGCAGGTCGTTCAGCCACAGCTTAAGGGTATCAAGCATAGGGTGCAGAGCCGGAAACAGATAAAGCAATGCTGCTCCTATCCACACAGGCATTGCAATACCCAGCAGTGCGGCAAAAAAAGATTTCAGCGACAAGCGTCCGCACTGTGCCGGATATATAAACAGCAGAGGCAACAGCAACAGGAACTGCGGAAACAGCACCGAAGAGGCAGTAACAAAGGCAAACTGGCTGAAAATGGCACCACGTTCATCGGCTGCATAGTCGATGCGCAAAGAGAGGCCCAGAGCAACAACCATAAGAAGTTGCGTCAGTGCAGCCATCACATCTGCCTGTATGCTGAAATTTGCAGCTACCAGATAGAGCATCATAAAAGGCTGCCACGAGGCACGACGCTCAAACATCAGATAGGAACTCAGAAGAATAGCCGTAAGCGCATAGAGAAGGAGCGCCACAAAGCGCATCAACAGCGAATCTACCGCAAACAGCCATCCTTGTGTCCACTCGGGTGAATAGAGTCCCTGGGACGATGTTGTATAAAACAAAGCACCTGCTCCCCATAGCAACAGGGAGCAGATGAGTAGTGCTACGGCCACGTATCTGCCGTCGACAATACGTTTTTGCCTTTGTATGTTATAAGTCAAAGCCAATATCGCTTCTGAAATATTTCTTTTCGAAATTGATGGCCTTAGCCGATTTAAACGATGCAGCAAGAGCTTCGTCACGATTCTCGCCGTATGAGCTTACAGCCATCACACGACCGCCGGCTGTTACCACCTTGCCATCTTTCATGGCTGTTCCTGCGTGGAAGAGCACGCTACCGGTAACATTCTCCATTCCTGTCATTTCGAATCCTTTGTCGTATGCCTCGGGGTATCCACCGGATACAAGCATTACGCACACTGCTGTACGCTCGTCGAATTCAACGGTTGTTCCAGCAAGTGTTCCGGCTGCAACCTTTTCGAAAAGTTCAACAATGTCGCTCTTCAGACGCAACATAACAGACTCTGTTTCAGGGTCACCCATTCTGACATTATATTCGATGACCATAGGCTCGCCCTCTACGTTTATAAGACCGAAGAAGATGAAGCCCTTGTATGTAAGATTCTCCTTAGCCAGGCCCTCCACTGTGGGGCGTACGATTCTCTCGTCTACCTTGCGCATCCACTCTGCGTCGGCAAAGGGAACGGGAGAGATAGAGCCCATGCCGCCTGTGTTAAGGCCGGTGTTGCCCTCGCCAATGCGCTTGTAGTCCTTTGCTTCGGGCAATGTCACGTAGTTCTTGCCGTCTGTGAGAACGAATACAGAGCACTCGATTCCATCGAGGAATTCCTCGATAACCACTGTTGCCGATGCGTTGCCGAACATGCCCGAGAACATCTCCTTGAGCTGTGCCTTAGCCTCCTCAAGCGAGTCGAGGATGAGCACGCCCTTGCCTGCGCAGAGACCATCTGCCTTGAGCACGTAGGGTGCCTTGAGTGTTTCGAGGAAGCTGTATGCCTCTTCGAGCTGTGTGCCGTCGAACGAACGGTATGCAGCTGTGGGGATAGAGTACTTCTGCATGAACTCTTTTGCAAAGCTCTTGCTACCCTCGAGCTGCGCAGCCTCGCGTGAGGGGCCTATTACCGAGATTCCGCTCAGGCGCTCGTCGCCTGTGAAGTAGTCGTAGATACCTTTTACCAGAGGATCCTCGGGACCTACAACTATCATTGTCACATTGTTGGCAAGTGCAAATTCGGCAATCTTGTCGAAGTCGGTTGCCGAGATTGCAACGTTCTCGCCTACCTGCGATGTTCCGGCATTTCCGGGAGCGATATATAATTTTTCTACACGGGGACTTTGAGCAATTTTCCATGCAAGAGCATGTTCGCGTCCACCGCTGCCTAAAAGCAATATATTCATAGTTTTCAATATTTAATGGGGGTTATTTATTTCTGTCGTTTCTACCTGTTCTACCACCGCTGCGACGCTGCGAAGAGCCACCATAGCCGCCTTTGCCACCGGTTCTTTTCTCGCGGTTGCCGTATGAGGGTTTACCGTCGCGGCTGCCATAAGAGGGCTTGCCGTCGCGCTTGGGCGCAAAGCTCTTGCGACGTTCATCAGAGGGACGTTCGCCATCGGCCTGAGCAGGACGGGGTTTGCGTTCGCGACGACTGTTGTCACGTGATTTGAAGTATGACTCGAGCTCGCGGCGACGCTTCATCGATGCAATATCATCGGGAGTCATCTCCGAGTCAATCTCGCTGTTGCGTTCGCGGCGCGCACCTTTTACCTCGCCATCCATGCCTGTGAGGCGCGACTTGCGTTTGAGGGGTGCAAAATCCTTTTGAAGTGCATTGCCTTCGTCACGGAATCCGCTGTATTTTCCCTGGAAAAGTTCGAACTTGCGGAACTCGCAGTCAAGGTCACCATTATACAATGCGATACGTGCCGATGCCTTAAGACCTATCTGGTCGAAGCAGTCGTAGTTGCTGCTTATCACCCACGCTTCGTTACCCTGGAACGCATGTTTCAGACGTTCGCCAAGAGTCTTGTAGGTTGCAAGAAGGTTCTCCGATACAAGGCGTTCGCCGTAGGGAGGATTGACAACCATGATGGCTCTGTTCTCGTGGGGCTGGAAATCCTTGATGTCGCGGCACTCAATTTCGACGTAGTCGGTCATCATTGCCGACTTAACGTTGCGTTTAGCGCAACCGACCATGCGGCCATCTACATCGTAGCCATATATTTTGTGGAAGAATTCTTTCTCTTTGGAGTCGTCCTCGTAGATGGTGCTGAAAAGTTCGCTGTCGAAGTCGCGCCATTTTTCAAAGGCAAACTCTTTGCGGAAGATACCGGGAGCTATGTTGCGGGCAATAAGGGCCGCTTCGATGGGAATTGTTCCCGAACCGCACATGGGGTCGATGAAGTCCGACTCGCCACGCCAGCCGGTGAGAAGTATCATTCCGGCAGCAAGCACCTCGTTGATGGGAGCAGCACCGGTATCTACTCTGTAGCCGCGACGGTGCAGCGATTCGCCTGAACTGTCGAATGCCAATGTGCACTCCTCCTGAGCAATGTGTATGTGGAATACGAGGTCGGGGTTATTAAGTCTTACCGAGGGACGCTTGCCGCATTTCTCGTTGAAATAGTCGGCTATGGCATCTTTAACGCGATAGGCAACAAATTTAGAGTGACGGAATATGTCGCTGTAAACAACGGAATCCACTGAGAATGTGGTTCCCCAGTCCATATACTCGTCCCAGTTCATAGCCTTTACCTTCTCGTAAACCTCGTCGGCAGTAGACGCCTTGAAGTGTGCAATAGGTTTGAGAATGCGTATGGCTGTGCGAAGGCAGAAGTTGGCACGGTACATCATCTCTTTGTTTCCTGTGAAAGAGACCATGCGACGACCTATCTGTACGTTGTTGGCACCAAGCTCGACCAATTCATTTGCGAGCACCTCTTCAAGACCCTGAAAGGTCTTTGCAATCAATTCAAATTCCTCCATATAACCCAATAAATAGTTGTAGCAGAGCGCTTCTCTGCAATTATTTTGCAAAGGAACAAAAAAAAGCGGGGAAAATCAACAAATAGGGGCTTTTTTATGAATAAGGGAAGTCACTTTTTGTTACTTTCAAATTTCCAAAAGAACAAGAAAAAGCCGAAGCATCACTTGTAGATTTTATTAAGTTCCATTATTGCCTTGTTAAGTTCCACTGCCGGAATCTCGTAGTCGTCGCGGATGTTCATAAGGCTGTCGTAGACATCTATGTAACCCGAATATTTCTTTTCGAGAATCATATTGTTGCCGGAGCGGATAAAGGCATAATTGGCATTGTCGCCGACTATGTGCCAGTCGCGCGAACAACTGTCGGTGAGCAAATGTCCCACGCCCAGGTCAGAGACATCATTCTTGACGCCAAGCACATTTTTCAGCAGCGTGGGTGCTACGTCGTAATGCGTTGTGCGATAGCGGTGTACGGCAGGTGCCTGCGCTGCATCGTAATAGAGCAGCGGCACGCGCAACTGCACGGGCGAATAGTTGCTGTTGTGTCCCCAGAAATTCTTTTTATTCTCGTTGAACTCCTGACCATGATCGCCTGTAATAAGCACTATTGTATTTTCGAGCAGTTGTTTCTCTTCGAGGCAATCAAGTACACGCCCTACGAGAGAATCCACCTGAAAAAGGCAGTTGCGATAGAGGTTCCAGAAGGGAGTGGGGTCGGTGTCGTTGTTGAGTCCAAGATAGTCGGCAAACTTCCATGAGGGCTGGAAATGTTTGGTCTTTTCGGCAGGAAGCTCATAGCCGTGGGCTAGGTCGTAGAAGAGCAGCGAATAGAAGGGACGTTCTTTGTTGCCATCGCCGATGAAGGAGATAAATTCGTCGGTTATTTCACAATCCCGTTCGTAGACGGTCTTTCCTTTGGACTCTATTCTGAGGTCGGGGACATTGGCAAACAGCATACGGGCAAAGGGTGGATAGACAAGCGTTGCACTTGAAAAAGCCTTTACATCGTAACCTTGTGCAAGCATCTGCTCGACCAGCAATGGCTGAGTGCCGGCACCCTCAATGTCGTTGCGGAAATACGAGGGCAAACCGAAGAACATTCCGAAGGTACTGCCTGTTGTACCGTTGCTGCTGCTAAGATGGTCGGCATAGTAGTTGCAACGCTCCGCAAAGCCTTTGACATTAGGAAAGACCTCGGGAGTCCACGAACGGCTGTTCCACGAGTCGATGACTATCATGACTATATTTTTACGTACAGAATCGGGCTCGACAACAAGTTCCGCTGCCGGATAGTTCAATCCCGAACTGCCGCCACCGCCCAACGTGCTTGTCGTCAGTGTCTCCTTGGAAACTACACCCATCTTGTGCAGGAAGCGGTTGGCTGTCAACGGGAAATAGTAGGGAACTGCAGGAGCGCTGCGTATGACCGAAGGTATCTTCACCACCGCCGCGTATGCGTGGAAACCATTGGAGAAGAGCAGAGCCGCCACCAGCAACAGCGACGCTGACCACGTTGCACTGTTGCGCCACTTGCAGGCAAGGCGTTTACAGCCCACCCACAGGCCACAGGCGGCAAGCACCAACAGCACAAATGCAGCTATCAGCTTAAGATATATCGACATATTGAACTGGAATATATCGCCCGCACCCTCGCTGAAAAGCATATCCAGCACAAAGCCGTTAATGTGGAAACGGTACTGTGCATATATCATTCCATCGATAAGGAAATATGCCATCAGCAATATTGTCAGGATAACCTGCGTGGTAGCCGCCACACGTTCGCGACGACTTATGACATACATAAGAGTAGAGAGGATGTATGGGAGCAGGGCGAAAACCGCTGCCCACGACACACAGGCTGTGATGTAGAAACACCAGCCCTGCACATCCATCGACTGCGCCACAGCGCTGCCACCGAGGTAAGAGACAAAGAGCGCACCCAGCACTACGGATGTGATAAAGAAGTATATGAAACTGCTTTTGAAGAAGTTGCGTTTCACTGTTTTTGCATTAGTTTCCATAAGGATTATTTTTATATACTTTGCAAAAGTAGTGAATATTTACGGATGAACGGATAATCTGGCTTCAATTTCACAACTATTAGGAATAAAATGGAGCGAGGATGCAAGGTTTATTATCCGCCTTGCGCTATCTTTTGATAAGATAGGCGGCGAGAGCAAAGCGCGCCTTGCACTATCACCTAAACATGATTTAATAGCGCCTTGCACTATCTTTTGATAAGATAGGCTTCGGCTCGGGATAAAAAATAAACCAGTTTATTTTGTTCTCCACTCGCCTTGCGCTATCTTTGCTTCATAAAATAAGAAATAAAAGAAAGAATATGAAAATAGCATTGATCGGATACGGCAAAATGGGCAAAGAGATTGAACGTATTGCCAGAGAGAGAGGACACGAAATTGTTTCAATTATCGACATCGACAACAGCCAGGATATTGAGAGCGAAGCTTTTGCATCGGCAGATGTTGCAATTGAGTTCACAGCACCCAGCGTGGCGTATGACAACTGCAAGCGTGCAATGGCTGCAGGCGTAAAGGTGGTGAGCGGAAGCACCGGATGGATGTTGCAGCACGGTGGCGAAATGGAGGAGTTGTGCAAGAATGAGGGCAAGACCCTCTTCTGGTCGAGCAACTTCAGTTTGGGCGTTGCTGTTTTCTCAGCAGTCAACCGTTATTTGGCTAAGATAATGAACCGCTACCCCGGTTACAGTGTGGAAATGACAGAGACCCACCACATACACAAGCTGGATGCACCCAGTGGCACAGCAATCACCCTTGCCGAGGGCATTATCGCCGAACTCGACAGAAAGCAGGAGTGGGCTATGGGCGACCTTGTAAACCCCGACGGCAGCCTGACAAAAGGAGCTGAACTGACCGACGGACAACTGAAGATAAATGCCATCAGACGCGACGAGGTTCCTGGAATACACACCATAAACTACGAATCGGCAGCTGACACCATCACCATCACACACGATGCAAAAAACAGAAGCGGTTTTGCCCTTGGCGCCGTACTTGCAGCGGAGTTTGTAAAGGACAACAGCGGATTCCTGGGAATGAAAGACCTTTTCAACTTCTAATCCCTGAAAAATATTCACCTACAATAGCATAAAGAAAAATGAGAAAGCCTACAAAGAAGGACTGGATTAAACTGTCGGTGGTACTCGCACTTTACCTGATATTTCTTGTATGGGTAAAAAGTTGGCTGGGACTGCTGGTTATTCCATTTATTGTAGACAACTATATTACAAAATTCATCCCCTGGGGATGGTGGAAAAAGTCGGACAAGCCTTTGCTGCGACAGGTAATGAGCTGGGTAGATGCAATCGTCTTTGCACTGGTTGCCGTCTATTTTGTGAACCTTTACTTTTTTCAGAACTATGTGATCCCCACCTCGTCACTTGAGAAATCGTTGCTGGTGGGCGACTATCTTTTTGTAAGCAAAATGAGCTATGGGCCACGCAAGCCCCAGACACCGCTGAGCATGCCCCTGACACAGCACACAATGCCGGTAACAGGAACCAAAAGCTATCTCGACTGCATACAATGGCCCTACGAGCGCATTGCCGGACTGGGCGAAGTGGAACTGAACGACATTGTGGTATTCAACTACCCTGCCGGCGACACAGTCACCACCAACCCCGACGTCATCGACTACTACGCCGAGTGCTACCTACTGGGCGAGAAGCGTTACCCCAACAAGCCCCAGATGGATAGTTTGACAACAGAGCGTCAGCGTGCCGTTTACGAGCTCTATTATGCTGCCGGCCGCGACTACATCGAGAAGCACCCCGAACAGTTCGGAGAGAAGATGTGGCGCCCTGTTGACCGACGCGAGAATTACGTGAAGCGTTGCGTGGGAATGCCCGGCGACACACTTCAGATAATCGACAAGCAGATATACCTGAACGGCAAGCCCGGCAAACAGCCCGAGAATGTGCAGTTCAATTATTGGGTAAAGTTCAAGAAGCCACTGCCCGAGCGTCTGCGTCGCGAACTTGGGATAAGCCAGGATGACCTTATGAACCGCTACAACGACGGTACCACACTGCTGCCCCTCACCGAAAAGAGCCGCGAGCAGTTGAAAAAATATACCGACATTGTGGAGTTCATCGAACCGCTCAAAAACGACAACACAATGGCTATTTACCCCTTGAACGGATATACCGGATGGACCGCCGACAACTATGGCCCCGTGTGGATTCCCAAAAGAGGAGAGACCGTGCAGCTGACACTGGAGAACCTGCCAATCTACGAACGTCCGATAGCTGTCTACGAGGGCAACAAACTGGATGTCAAGAATGGTAAGATATACATCAACGGCACAGAGAGCAACAGCTACACATTTGGAATGGACTATTATTGGATGATGGGTGACAACCGACACAACAGCGCCGACTCGCGCTACTGGGGATTCGTTCCCGAGGACCACATCGTTGGCAAGCCCATACTCATTTGGATGTCGCTGGACAAGGACAGAGGATGGTTCGACGGAAAAATACGCTGGAATCGTCTGTTCCGTTGGGTCGACAACTACAAATAGCCAATGAAGATGGATATTATCTGCCACCCGATGTATCTTGCGCCCGTGTCGATGTATGCACGGCTATATGCTGCCAAAAGGCTGATAGTGGATGGTGACACACCGTTCGTGAAACAGACCTACCGCAACCGCACAATAATTGCTGCCGAAAATGGCCGGTTGGCTTTGACAATACCTGTGGTACACAATGCCCGACAGCCGATGCGCGACGTCAGAATAAGCGACCACGGCAATTGGCGGCATCTGCACTGGAACGCACTGACAAGCGCCTACCGCAAAAGCCCATTCTTCGACTACTATGCTGATGACTTCAGACCCTTCTACGAAAAAAAGATAGAGTTTCTGTTGGACTTTAACATGCTGCTGCACGAAACTGTGTGCAGCCTTATAGGGCTGGAAAGAGAAACTGCGATGCTCGCCGAGGCACAACCCTCGGAGTTTCACGACCTGCGCCACATGGCAGAGCCTTCGGCACCAGGACCCGATGGATTCACGGCTGAGAGATATTATCAGGTGTTCAGCCAGCGTAACGGATTCCTCGCTGACATCAGCATTGCCGACCTACTGTTCAACATGGGACCCGAAGGACTTATAACGCTTAGAGATTCTATCACTGACAAAACAGAAAACAGATGATTCTGAAAGAGAGATACACAGCCGACGAAAAAAGATACGACAATGCAGAGGCCATGTACGCACGCAGCGGACGAAGCGGCATACTGCTTCCACGTATCAGCCTCGGATTCTGGCAAAATTTCGGATACCCGACCCCATACGACCAGAGCCGTGCAATAACGCACTACGCTTTTGACAATGGCATTACGCATTTTGACCTGGCCAACAATTACGGCCCACCCTACGGCAGCGCAGAGGAGACTATGGGACGGCTGATAAAAGAGGATTTCGCCCCCTACCGCGATGAACTTTTCATAAGTACAAAGGCCGGATACGATATGTGGCCCGGACCGTACGGCAATTGGGGGTCGCGTAAATATCTGTTTGCAAGCCTAGACCAGAGCCTCAAACGGATGAATCTGGAATATGTCGATCTCTTTTACATACACAGATACGACCCGATTACTCCGCTCGAAGAGACACTGCAGGCTCTTGTCGACATTGTGCGCAGCGGAAAAGCCCTGTACGTAGGTATCTCGCGATGGCCGCTGGAAGCCTTGAAAAAGGCAAACGACTATCTGAAAAAGCGCGATGTACCGCCGTTGATATTTCAGGGACGGCTGAACCTGCTCGACCGCGCAGTGCAACAGGAGGGAATACTCGATTACTGCCGAGATAACGGCATCGGGTTTATATCTTTCTCGCCACTGGCACAGGGAGTGCTGACCGATAGGTACTTGAACGGAATACCGGCAGGGTCGAGAATGTCGCGCCAAGGCACGCTTACCAACGACCGCCTGACACCGCAGACCATGCAGTTCCTGAACAAACTGAACGCAGTTGCCACACGCAGGGGAGAACCGATGGCTGCTACTGCCTTGTCGTGGGTATTGGCACAGCAGGGAGTAACCTCGGTACTGACAGGGGTTTCATCTGTCGAGCAGTTACGACAGAGCATCAAATGTGTAAACAATGCCCCATTAACAACTGAAGAATTAACAGAACTACAAGAAACCGACACAATAGAATGAGAGGAAAATTTTTCTTAGCACTTATATTGTTTTTCACTTGCGCAAACCTATTCCCGCAACACCGCACCCGACAACTCGAAGAGGTTGTAATAACAGGCAGCAACGACGCCGTCGGACGCGACCTGCTGCCCTACACCGTCACCATCATCGACAATACACAGATTGAGGCAAGCGGACGCCAGCAGTTGCTGTCGGCACTGTCGGGCACCATCCCAGGGTTCTTTATAACAGAGCGCAATGTACTAGGATTCGGAGTGAGCAACGGCGGTGCAGGAGGAATAAAGATCCGAGGAGTGGGAGGTTCGCCCACAAACGCCATTCTGATGATGGTGGACGGACAACCGCAATATGCAGGAATATATTCGCACCATGTGGCAGATTTCTACGAAACGGAATATGTCGACCACGTGGAGGTGCTGCGCGGCCCCGGCTCAGTGCTGTATGGTTCCAATGCCATGGGAGGAGTTATAAACGTCATCACCAAAGAGCCGGAAAGCGACGGTGTACGCACCACAGCACGCACACAATATGGTTTGTACAACACATGGTGTTCGTCGGTGACAAACAGTCTCCGCTTAGGAAAATTCTCGTCACTGATCTCAGCATCGTATGACCGTACCGATGGCATAGAGAAGAATTTCGACTATTCACAAAAAAGTCTCTACGCAAAAATAGGCTACGACATAAGCGACAAGTGGATGCTGCGCGCAGACTACACACTCAGCAACAGCATTGGCAACGACCCCGTCTATCCACGTCTGTCCAACCCCGGAAGCACGGATATTTACCATCAGAACATCATTCGTGGCGAAGCATCTGCATCGATTGCCAACAGATTCGAAAAGACAAACGGTAATCTGCGTGCATACTACAGCTACGGCAACCACTTCATTGACGACCCTAACCATTTTCGCAGCCTTGACGACCGTTTCGGCATTATTGCCTATCAGAATTTCCACCCATGGAAGGGCAACAACATTACCGCCGGATTCGACTTTGACACATACACCGGCGAGGTTCCCATATCGGGAGGCAAAGAGCATACCCCCGGTTCGGTGGCTACAATAGGGCGCAAGAGCATCACTGAATATTCGCCCTACACTACCTTCGCACAAAGTTTGTGGGATGGACGCATAACATTGAACGGTGGCATTCGCATGGCCAACAGCGACAAGTTCGGCACAGATTGGATTCCCCAATGCGGATTCATCGTGCAGCCTGCCGAAAAGTGGACAATAAAGGCTTCTATGGCAAAGGGCTACCGCAACCCGTCGTTCCGCGAGCTTTATCTCTACAAAACAGCGAACAGCGAGCTTTCGCCGGAAGAGATGATGAATTACGAGGTGACAATCAGCAAAAGGTTCAATGCGTTGCTCTCTATTGACCTTACAGGATATTACAGCGAAGGTTCAGACATGATACAGACAGTGCAGATGAGAAACATCAACACCGGCAGTTTTACAAACAAAGGAATTGAGGCATCGGCAGTATCACATCCAACAAACAACCTGTCGCTGAGAGCAACATACAGCTACCTGCACACCTCGCTGACCAACCTTGTTGCGGCACCAAAGAATCAATTTTATCTGTCTGCTGCATGGCAACCTACAAAACGCATGACAGTGGATGCATCGCTACGCAGCGTAGGCAGCCTATATGTATCGGAGCAGATGAAAAGCGAAGACTACATACTGTGCAATGCAAAGATTTCATATAAGTTTATCACTGAAGAGGATAAAAGAGACATAAAAACATTGGTACTTTTCGCCAACATGGACAACATCACAGACTGCGACTACACAATAAACGAAGGATACAAAATGCCCGGATTTGGCGCAAGCGCAGGAGTTAAACTGACATTCTAATCAACACTATAAAGCAATGCTTAAATACATTCCCATAAAAACACTGATAAGCTGTACAGCAACCGTCGGTACCTTTCTGATTTGCACCCATCTGCTACAAAGCCACCAGAGCAGCAGCATGCAAAATTCACCACGTTCAGAAGTTCCATACAACGTAACTTCGCCAGAGGTTCCAACAACGATGGAATTTGCAGGCGAAAAGATTGACCTTACGCGCAGCGACCTGAGAGAAAGGATGGACAGAGAGATTCTCACATTCACATACTCCCACATTAACACACAATTGATGCTGAAACGCGCCAACCGCATTCTGCCTATCATAGAGCCCATTCTACGCAGTCAGGGAATACCCGACGACATCAAATACCTGATGATAATAGAGAGCAACGGCGACATCTACGCACGCTCATCTGTAGGTGCATCGGGACTATGGCAGTTCATGCCGGCAACAGCCAAGCAGTATGGCCTTATTGTCAATAACGAAATAGATGAACGATATAACATTGAAAAGGCTACACGTGCAGCCTGCCGCTACCTGAAAAGTTCGTACTCGAAATATGGCGACTGGCTGACTGTGGCAGCAAGCTACAACACTGGCAACAACAATGTGAACAAAAGGATGGCTGCACAAGAGGAGAGCAAAGCCATCAACCTGAGTCTGCTGCCTGAAACCTCGCGCTATCTTTTCAGATTGCTCACAGCCAAACTGATTTTCAGTGACCCTGCACGCTACGGCTTTCTGCTGAAAAGCAGCGACCTCTACCCTCCTATTGCCATGAGCGATACCCTGGAGGTGGATGACGCAGTCATTAACTTTACAAAAATAGCAAAAGGACATGGACTGAACTATCTGCAGTTGCGCGATGCAAACCCATGGATACGTTCGACAAGTGCCAAGAACCCTAACCGCAAGAAATTCAAAATTAATATCCCCGACAAGACATCACTGCACTACAACCCTGCAGACACCAAAGCCCACAACAGTGCGTGGGTTATAAAATAATAATCTCTGAACAGAATAAATGCCGGTGCATTCTCTCTTGGATGCACCGGCATTGTTTTAAGGTCAATCGTCGATATTTCTGACTTTCAGATTCTTATCGAAAAAGAGTTCCAGTTTGTTGGACAACTTCACGTCGTAGCCACCACGTTCACGCTCTATTTTCCGGATTTTAGCATCGGGAAAATGTTCTTGCACATAAGCTGTGATTACAGCAGGGACCACACTGCGAGGAACCTCGGAATAACGACAGTCAACCTCTGTCCATTCTCCACTGCGGGCAAATTCAGCTTTTGAGCCATCGGCAAAGACTATCTCGTAGTTGCGGGTAAAAAAGTCGCGCTCCTCTTTGATATAAGAGACCTTTGTAGCCGGAAAATGGTTCTTAACAAACTGTTGCGCCTGCGCAGGAAGCTGATTCATGGTTATTACATAATCCTTGTCGGCCTTAACTGTTAATGTTCCTAATGTCAACAATGCAAACATTGTAAATATAAACTTTCTCATAACATATAATTTTACGGGTTATTTGTACTAAGAACAAACCTCTGCTGTTTGTTTACACCACAAAGTTCTATAATAAATCTGAATAGAAACTGAAAAAACGATTTTTATATAAAAAAATAATCAGCACCCCTGTGGAGTGCTGATTATTATATTGTAAAACCTATATGTAATTACTTCGCGGGAGCGATGATTACGCGACGGTTCAACTGGATGGGGCTTTCTGTGTCAACACCACCCTTACCTGCTACGATGAGCTGGCTTTCGGGAACACCCATTTCAACGAGCTTAGCAGCTACTGCCTTAGCACGAGCCTCAGACAATGTCTGGTTGTAAGAAGCCGTACCTGTTGCGCTGTCAGCATAACCTGTTACTGTAAGTTTCAAACCTGTCTCCTTAGCTGCGTTAGCCAAAGCCTTGAGGTTGAGGATCTCTTTCTTAGAATCGATCTTAGAAGAGTTGATTGCGAAGAATACAGACTGAGCAGCGTCGAAGAGCTCAACACCCTTAGGCTCGCTCTGGCACTTAGCCAAAGCTGCTTTTGCAGCTGCAAGCTGTGACTTCAACTGTGAGTTCTCAGACTCCTTAGCCTGCAACTGAGTGTTGAGGGCTGCAAGAGCTGCTGCGTTAGCTGCCATGATAGCGTCAACGTCGGGAGTGTTGTCCCAGTTTGTCTTACCGATTTTGTAAGTAACACCGGCTGTTGCTGCAAAGATCATGTCGTAACCGTTGCGTGAAGGCTCAACACCTGCGAAACCACCCTTTGCTGCTGTTGCAGAAAGCTCGAGGTTGATAGCCCAACGTTTTGCTACGCGGAATGTGTTCATGAAACCAGCGTTAGCTGTCAAAGAACCCATTTTGCCGTTGCCACCAGCACCTTCTACATCCAAGTTAGCACCGTAACCAAGACCGAGGAATGTGCTGAGGTTCCAGATGCGGCTCTCGTTGTAACCGAAGAAAAGGTTGCTGAGGTTGAAGATAGCATCAGCGTGAACGTTGTAGAAGCTGTTTCTGGGAACCTTGTTCAAGGGATCGATTTCGTAACCATTGTAAGCTACTCTCCATCCGAAACCGGGAGTGTGCCATTTACCAACGTAAGCGTTGATAGCTGCTGTACCATGATCGAGGAAGCTCTCACCATTAGTCTTAACGCCGTTAACCCACTGAAGACCACCGTTAACACCTACAAACCAGTTGCTCCAGAAGCTGTTTGTAGTAACGCTGTTTTTCAAAGTAGGAACTACGACTTCGCTAGTAACGGTCTCCTGTCCGAAAGAGAACATTGCAATGCTGGCAAAAACCAGCGACATCATAAATTTTTTCATACTTTTTTGCTATTAATTAGACACTAAAATTTCCAAATTCATATATATAAAGGAATAATTTCACCAAGTTATAACACTTGCAACTGAAAATTGTTCCTTAATGGTCAGCTATACCTGCACAATTGGAGAAATGAATACACATTTCATACAATACGCATTATAGTTGTGCAAAATTACAAAAAAAATAATCCACGTACGTTAAATTTGAGTATAGCCTTTTGCTATATTAAGAAAATTTAACTATTTAGAGCTATTTTGCAAAACATTTGGCTATTTCGGCATCAGCTTGAACATACATAATAGGCAAGCCATCAGGCGTTCTGCTGTGGGCATTACAACGAAAAAGGTCGTTTATCAAGGTATCCATCTCCTCAAAAGTCAGAACCTGACCTGCAACGATGGCAACCTGTTTTGCCATAGCCAATGCGATGGCATCGTACAATTTTTCGCCAACCTCTGAAGTTGCCTCCATTGCCGAATGGAGTATATCTGTAAGCAGGGTAACGGGATTTAATCCATCTACACCAGCCGGAACACCTTGTATAGCATAGCTTGTGCCACCCAACGAACTTATTTCGAAGCCAAGGTATGTCAATTGCTCCATTATACTTTCGAGCATCTGCCCCTCGGCCACAGTCAGGTCTATGCGTTCGGGGAAAAGCACACGCTGAACATGGCCGCGACGCTCATCCAATTGACGGCGATAGGTATCGTACAACACTCTAATGTGAGCGCGACGCTGATGTATCCACATAAGGCCCGACTTCACCGGAAGCAATATATACATTCCTTTATACTGCGACATTGGGATAAGTTCCTCTTTGATTGTTGATTTTATTTCAGCCTCCCCTACAGACGCCAAGGGTGCAGCAGAGGGGATATCGGGTAATATTTCGGGTTCGAGGAGTTCATCCTTGGCTGGCTTGATGTCGGCATATAGGGTTTCCCAGGGCATTTCGCGCTTGATATACTCCTGCGAAGAGCGGCTATTGAAAGGATTGTAGTTGGGGTTATACGACACCTTAGGTGCAGACGGAGCCTTACCGTTGTTGTCAAACACAGGAATTTCGGGAATGTCGCCCATTTCAAAATCGAGTCCGGGCATTGCATTGAAACGTCCCAATGACTCGCGTACGGCTGCAGAAAGTATCTTCCAGATATTCTGCTCGTCCTCGAACTTAATCTCTGTCTTTGTAGGATGTATGTTGACATCTATTTTTTCGGGAGCAACCTCAAGACGCAGGAAGAATGGAACCATTTCTCCTGCAGGAATAAGCTGACTATATGCTTCAAGTACCGCTTTTGCAAAATAGGGATGGCGCATATATCTGCCGTTGACGAAGAAATATTGCAACGCACCTTTTTTGCGGGCACTTTCAGGGGTACCTACAAAGCCCGAAACATTTATCATGGAGCTTTGCACAGATACCTCTATCAACTGGGAATTGACCTTTTTACCGAAAAGATTTGCAACTCTCTGACGAAAAGTAGATACAGGAAGAGAGATAATCTCTGTGTCATTGTTGTAGAGTGCGAAATCAATGTCACAGTTGACAAGTGCCACACGCTCAAACTCGGTTATAATATTGTTCAGCTCAGTTTGCGTAGTTTTCAAGAACTTGCGACGTGCAGGTATATTGAAAAAGAGGTTTTTTATTTTGAAATTACTGCCAACGGGAGCAGCAGTCGGCTCCTGCTCTTCGAGGTGTGAGCCCGAAATTACAACCTTCGTACCCAGTTCGTCATCGGCACGACGGGTCACAAGTTCGACCTGAGCAACTGCGGCAATAGAGGCGAGTGCCTCACCACGAAAGCCCATAGTGCTTAAAGTGAAAAGGTCTTCGGCTTTTTTTATTTTGGAAGTCGCATGACGTTCAAATGCCAGACGGGCATCTGTTTCGGACATACCCGAACCGTTGTCTATCACCTGTATGGAGGTACGCCCGCCATCCACCACCAGCACTTTAATTTTGGTAGCACCTGCATCAATGGCATTCTCCATCAGTTCCTTCACAACAGATGAAGGGCGTTGCACAACCTCTCCGGCGGCTATCTGATTGGCTACCGAGTCGGGCAGCAGGCTTATAACATCTTTCATATTCAGGTCAAGCTAAGAAAATGTCCAAAGACGGGTTATAAAAACATTGATAAAAAAACAGAAGGCAAGTTTCAAACGTGCAGAGCGCCAAACACCTACGCTGTCACAATTTTCGACCGGCTAAAATGTCCAGCTACCGGTAAGCAGATAGTGAAGCAGAAAGAGCGACGCAATAAGAGCGACCACTATGGTTTTATTGGAAAGTCGCGAACCACTCTCCTTACGACGTTTCAAGTGAGTCGTTTCCTTTACGAATGCACCTCGGATGCGCTCTTCGTAGGATTTCTCATCCGGAGGCAGAAGTCCCATTTCGCGTTTGGCGTTCTCCTCTATTTTGCGGAGTTTCTCCTTACGCTCATCGTAATATATACATTTATGGTTGAATCGGCGCGGCGCCGGCATTTTGAAGAATCCCATTATTACTCCTTATATATTATATAATATGAATAAACTACTTTTTAAACCTGTCAAGCGTAGGCAGAGGCACTGAGCCACGATTTATTTTCTTGAGTTCCTCGCCTTTGCGCTTACTGCGCCAGTGGAAGAGATCCTCCCTGCCACGGGGGCGTACATAGTCGAACCAGACAAAGTTTTCGAGATAGCGTTCTTTGGCAGGTATCTGACTCATAGGATAGAAGACTCCGCTCGATGGAGTGGGAATTTTCAGTTTATGCAGTTTGCCATCTTTCATCTGCCCCACCAGTTTGCCGGCGATTGTGGTGTTCATTCCTATCAAGGTACTATCGTCGTCGAGGGGGAAGTATATGATGTTTACACTGTTTATCACCTGCATTTCGTCGAGTTTCTTATTCTTGAAGAAGAACTTCATCTCTTTACCGTTTATCTGATTGAACTCCGTTGAGTCCATCTTTTCGGCATACAGCGCCTGATTGATAATATGCACCCAATCGATGGAACTGCTATCCATATACATTTTTATCTGCTCACCCACCAGTTGCTGACCATTATTCCACAGGATAGGGTCTTTATACATTGTCATGCAGGAGTCACGCGAATCGAATATCAGCGAGTCGCACACTGCCTGTATATCCGTACGGTAGGCGCGTACCTTGTTGTATGCTCTAATCTGACGATACATCGAGTCGGTATTATTGTAGTGCGTCACCAAAAAGATGGTATCAGAATGAAGATAGAGCGAATCGCCCTGCGAATAGTCTACGGCCAAAGCCATATCTGTTATATAAAGCGAGTCGGAAGCATTGTTGAAATAGCCATACTCACCCAAAAGCATATTTTTGTTCACCGTGTCGCTGAGCAGAATATTTCCAAAAGCTTCGCTGACACCTGATATCTCGTCACTGAAAAGCGAGTCTGCTGTGATATCCCTGTTTCCGTTTGTTACCACCGAACGATTGAGCAGTGTAGCCTGTCGGTTATTGGTATTATAAAAACCAAGTTCGGAATATATGCGGTTGGCACCACTGACAATATGGGTAGGGCCCACCATTTTGGCTATATTTGTTCCGGTATTGTAGTGCAATGTATCGGAATCCATTATGAACTGAGGGTTCTGCAGGTTTACATTGTGACGGAATACGGCCTCTTTGGTCAAGGTATTATATTCTCCCCAGTCGGAGTCGAGGGTAGTTTCATTGTCGAAAAGCGTACCTCCGCCAAAATAGTAACCAAGATTGAGGGTACGATTGTAGTCGAGGCTATCTGTTTCCAGAGTAGAGGTTTTATCCTCCAAGCGCACATTGCCACGCACACGGGCAAGATTGGCATCGCCGTCATAGTCGAGGTAGTCGCCGAAAAGGAAGAGTGTATCACCCTGTTCCATGCGCACATTGCCAAAAGCCTTGAGCGCATTTTTGCGATTGTAGAAGTATGCACTATCGCAGTACATATACATACTATCGTGACGGAAAGCCACTTCACCCATAAGCACCCACACATCCGGATTCTGTTTTTTGTTGTATTTAGTAACATCGGCATGCAGCAGATGTACATAGCTTCTTTTGACGGCAGCTGTATCTGTCGTCAGTGTATCAGTGGGAGTCTGCGCACCTGCTACTGCACAGATGAACAGCATTGAGATATACAATATAAGCTTTCGGGCTATTGGCATTGTTAATGGGATTTTGGAACTACTATACTTGAAAGGTTCTACGCTGTATAATAGTGCTGCTTATATGTTACAGCCTATTACTCTTCAATGAAATTCCAGTCGGGATAAGCAAACTTACCGTCACGATACTCTTTATTTATTCTGACGTACGTGCTCTTCTGTTTCTTTTTTATCCATTTGGCAACCTTCTCATCACCAACCTTCTGTGTGTAAAGCTGTTTCAGATAGTCGTAATCCTCGCGCATGTTGGCTTTGTGGGCTTCGGTGCGGCTTTTGAGTTTGACAATGGCACAAACGGTTGTTCCGTTTCGTTGTACCATGGAGAAGGGTCTGGATATTTCGCCTACTTTCAATCTTTCCACGACCGATGCAATCTCCACGGGAAGGTCCTGAAGCTCGAATTTGGAGTTGGAAGTACCGTCCTCCTGGTTAGTATAGAACATCACTCCGTTGTTGCTACGGGTATCTTTGTCGTCGGAAATGATAGAGGCACCCTCTTCAAATGTGAAACGGGCGCTGTCAATATCCTCGCGGATGGAGTCGAGGCGGGCAAGTTTCATATCAATGCTTTTCTGCGAAACTTGAGGAGTACGCAATATGTGACGCACCTTTATGCGGTCACCACGTTTCTCTATCAACTGGATTATATGAAAGCCGAATTCAGTTTCAACTATTTTTGATACTTTGTTAGGATCGGTAAGATTGAATGCGACTGAAGCAAATTCGGGTGCAAGTTCCGCTCTACCCATAAAGTCGAGCTCACCGCCCTGACGAGCCGAACCTTTATCCTCGGAATAGAGAAGTGCCAAAGTCGAGAATGATGTTTCGCCATTGTTTATGCGATCGGTGAATCCGCGAAGTTCGCTCTTGATACGCTCTATCTCTTCGAACTCAATTTCGGGCTTCTGAGTGATTATCTGCACTTCCACCTGCGAGGGAACAAAGGGAATACTGTCATCAGGAAGGCTGTTATAGAACTTACGCACAAGCGCAGGTGATACTTTCACATCGCCTATGACGTGGTTTTTCATCTTCTCAGTGAGCATTGTCTTTTCGAAATACTCGTAGTAAGCATCGCGTATCTGTGTGTATGATTTTTCGAGATACTCTTCGAGTTTCTCCTTTGAACCGGCACGGGCAAGCATGCGACTAAGGGTATTGTCTACCTGTTTCATCACATCGGCCTCGGTAACGTAGATACTGTCAAGGCCTGCCTGATGGATAAAAAGTTGCTGCACTGCAAGATCTTCGCCGACCACACAATAGGGGTCGCCATCGAATTTCTGGTCATTTTCAATCCAAAATTCAATCGCCTGCTCAATATCCGAGCGGAGGATAGCCTTGTCACCAACCACCCACTCTACTCTGTCTATAACGTTGTCCTGCGCCATGGAGGGCAACAGGCTGCAAACAAGAAGCAGTAACAGTGTTACTATTTTATCGGACAATTTATGGTTATTCATCTATTATTTAGTCTTTAGGATATTCTTATTCGGCAGTCGTCTGGTCAGATGCCTGCTCTTTACCATAGAATACTACTTCGCCACTGTTTATGGCATCAGTATATATATCTTTTTTCACTCGCTGCAAAAACTCCGCCTTACGGGAATTTACGAGCAGCTCCTGTATCTCGGCCTCTGCAAGATCGAGAGGTTTTTGTGTTCCGACGGGAAGATAGTCGGTTATATTCATCAGATATATGGCAGAAGTATCTTTCAGCTCCACCATTCCTTTGGATGCAACCTTGTTGTTCAGCTCGTCTTCGCTCAATGTTATCTTTGAAGCAAGCATGGAGAGCGGCTGCCAATCGTCGTAGAAGTACTCGTATATCTGCGCATTCGTCAGCGTGTACTTTTCCAGTTTTTCGAGTTCGGCGGGGTCATCGCTTTTACACCAGCGACGCACCGACTCCAATTTAGGTGCTTTGAGAGAGAGTTTCAGGAAAATACCCTTTACCATAGACTCTTCCATGCGGAACATTGCTTTATTATTCTCGTAGAAAGAGGTAATCTCTTCGAGGGTTATCTCCTTGTCGAGCTGCTGGTCAACAAGTCTTTCCTGATAAAGATTAAGCAAGAGCGATTTTTTGTAATTCTGTATCAAGCGGTCAATCTCCTTGCTCTGCGCCACATTGCGCTTTGCCTGACGATAGAGCAACACATCCTCTAGCCAATGGGAGATGTACTCCTTCACAAATTCCGCGCTGTCTTTTATCATGCGATTGGAAGTCAGCAGTTGTTCCACATCCTCTTTGTAGAGATATTCATTGCCGACACCGACAAGAGGCGTTTTACCACCATGGTCGACCTGCTCGCCGCAAGATGATGCAACAAGCGCCACTATGGCTGCCAAAAGCAGATTCAGAATTCTTTTGTATGGCTTCATGCGGACAAAGATTGTTACTACAGAGCAAGACATCACATACTTGACTCATTATTATACAACATGCGTTGCAAGTATTCACAACACTGCTACAAAGATAAGTACTTGCGATGGAATATCAATGATTATTAACCGTTTTTAAAATTTCGTCATCGACATCCACATTGTATTTCTTGCGCAGTGACTTTACCCATTGTTCCTCGAGATATTGTTGATAATCGTTTATAACATGTCCGCTGACATCTTTGTAGCTCTCGGGTTTTTTCTTCAGAATTTTGCCCACTACTCCCACTTTGGGATACTCTTTTTTCATTCTGCCACCCTTACCCTGTCCGAACACAAGTTTGTCGACCCAGGCATTTTCTCCAACAGGGAAGACACCGGCTGTCAGACGGATGGTACATACAGAATCTTTAGTAAAATTGCTTTCCACTATTGATTTATACTCGTCAATAGCTGCATCGGCAAGCAGTTTCTGCGCACGCTTCAGTTCCTCATCGGAATTGCAATATATGACGGCGCCACGATAGTGAGGCGAATCAAATTTATACTTTTTCTTGTTCTTCTTGAAATATTTGGCAAGTCCCTCTGTGTCCTGAGCAGCCTTCTGCCACACCTCGCGGTTGCTGATTTCAAAGAAGAGCAGTCCTTCGCGATATTCGCGCATGAGATTACCGAATTCAGGATATTTTGTTTCGAGCAGACTATCCTCATGGGCAAGCGCCTGTTCGGGAGTTGTTCCGGGTTTCATTTTCCGGGCAAGCTGATAGCCGAAGCGATAGCGTGCAACCTGTTTGATATTACGACGTTCAAGAATCGTCATGATATTCGAGCGATAGTCCTGATAGGAGCCGAACGGACGATGAGAGAAGCGCTTGATGATGTGGAATCCTGCCGGAGTACGTACAGGATGCGAGAATCCGCCATCACGCAGCCCGTAGGCCGCGTCCTCGAACTCTTTAAAGGCCTGTCCGCGTATTATTTCGAATGTATCGGGCGACACATTCATGTATTTACGCACTACAGCGGCAAAATCGGCACCGCTGTTAAGCATCTGATAGGCCGAGTCGGCCTTGGCCTTGGCTGCAATGACAGCCTCGGCAGACGCATTCTGTCGCAAGGGAAACATAATCTGTGCCACCTTCAGGAATCCGTCCTTGCCGATAGCAGCCGAATCCTTGGCATACATTTTATGCGCCTCGCGCTCGATATATTCTTTATCAATGAGGTAATCCTCGGCCTGACGCGCCCTGTCGGCACGAAACTCCTCGATGAACGAGGACAACGTATCCAACTGCTGCGCCTTTGCCTCGGCAACCTTCAGTTTAAAGTCAATGTACATCGGCAGATACTCCTTTGCAGCCTTTTTGTTGCTGCTTGATGCCGCATTATTCTTGTTTAGAGCATACTCGAACTCGGAACGGGTAATCTCCGTATCGTCTATTTTTATCAATACAGGGTCGACGCTCTGCGCAGAGAGTGCTGCGAACACAAGGAATATCAAGCCTAATACACTGCTTCTTTTCATTTTCGTAAAGATGTTTATATGGAGCCGCTCCCTAATTATTCGGAGCGGCTGTAGTTGGGAGCTTCGCTTGTGATAGCCACGTCGTGAGGATGGCTTTCAAGCACTCCGGCATTAGTTATTCGTACAAATTTAGCATCGTGCAGACGCTCGATGTCGGGAGCGCCACAGTAGCCCATACCAGAACGCAGACCACCTGCAAGCTGATAAATTACCTCGAAGAGTGTGCCTTTGTAAGGTACACGTGCTGCAATGCCTTCGGGAACAAGTTTCTTCTTGTCAGCCTGGTCAGCCTGGAAATATCTGTCTTTTGAACCATTCTCCATAGCCTCAAGAGAGCCCATACCACGGTAAGACTTGAATTTTCTACCGTTGAAGATGATTGTGTCGCCGGGAGACTCCTCGGTACCTGCAACCAATGAACCAATCATAACAGATGTTCCACCTGCAGCCAAAGCCTTCACGATGTCACCTGAGTAGCGCAGACCACCATCGGCAATGAGGGGCACACCTGTACCTTCAAGAGCCTTAGCCACGTCGTAGATCGCTGAAATCTGAGGAACACCCACTCCGGCAACCACACGTGTTGTACAGATTGAGCCCGGGCCTATACCAACCTTAACAGCATCTGCACCTGCCTCGGCCAACATTTTTGCAGCCTCGCCGGTAGCAACGTTACCGACCACAATGTCAATTGTGGGGAATTTAGCCTTTGCCTCTTTGAGTTTCTGAACAACTCCGGCAGAGTGTCCGTGTGCTGTGTCGATGATGATAGCATCGACACCTGCCTCAACAAGCGCAGCGATACGATCCATTGCATCAGCAGTAACACCAACACCGGCAGCTACGCGCAGACGGCCTTTGCTGTCCTTACATGCCATAGGCTTATCCTGTGCCTTTGTTATATCTTTGTATGTAATAAGTCCTACAAGTTTGCCGTTTGCATCAACCACAGGAAGTTTCTCGATTTTATTCTCCTGAAGGATCTTTGTTGCAAGTTCCATGTCTGTCTGCTGTGTAGTTACAACAAGATTTTCACTTGTCATCACCTGAGCTACAGGTTTGTCCATACAGGTCTCGAAACGAAGGTCACGGTTGGTAACGATTCCCACAAGCTTTCTTTCGTCGTCTACTACGGGGATACCACCAATATGATATTCGGCCATAAGTTCGAGTGCATCCTTGACGGTTGCGCTTACAGAGATTGTTACAGGGTCGTAAATCATACCATTCTCGGCACGTTTTACAATTGCAACCTGATGAGCCTGCTCCGCTATCGACATATTCTTATGAATAACACCAATACCACCCTCGCGCGCAATGGCAATAGCCATTTTTGCCTCGGTAACTGTATCCATTGCCGCTGTCACAAAGGGAACGTTCAAGGTTATGTTTTTGGAAAACTTTGTTTTCAGGCTGACATCCTTGGGCAGAACCTCGGAATATGCAGGGACTAGCAACAGGTCGTCAAAGGTGAGACCGTCCATCACGATTTTTTCAGTTATAAAATTCATAAGATATATTTTTAATTTGCCATTTCTGAAATAAATTTAACACGTACGAGGCGTACCTCTTCTTCGCTGTAATCAGCGCCAAGTTCATTCATTGCGACATCGAGGTTGTCGGTATCGGAATTCTTGAAATATGAGTATATTTCATCAAGATTCTCCTCATCCATAATCTCCTCGAGGAAGTAGTCGATATTGAGTTTTGTTCCCGAATATACGATTGCTTCAATCTCGTCGAGCAACTCCTCGAACTCGACTCCTTTGCTTATTGCAAGGTCGTCCAAAGCCACTTTGCGGTCAATAGCCTGTATTATGCTGACCTTTATCTTGGACTTGTTGACTACGGTACGTACACGGAAGTCGTCGGGGCGCTCAATCTCATTCTCTTCGCAGTGACGTTTGATAAGTGCGCAGAACTCTTCGCCATATCTTTTTGCTTTGCCTGCACCCACACCCGTAATATTCTGCAACTCCTCAATCTTTACAGGATAGGTGGTTGCCATTGCCTCAAGCGAGGGATCCTGGAATATCACATAGGGAGGAAGTTCGAGCTGTTTGGCTATCTTCTTGCGAAGGTTCTTAAGCATTGCGTAAAGTTCGGGGTCGACTGCGAATGTACCACCGCCACGCATCACTGTTTCTTCCTCTTCGAAGTCCTTATCCTCTACAATTTTGAAAGAGTGAGGTTCCTCAAGGAATTTACGACCGGAATCCGTTACTTTCAGCAATCCGTAGTTTTCAACATCTTTGTTCAGATAACCACCGATAAGCGCCTGACGCACTACTGCATTCCATCGTTTCACGTCGTCATCCGAGCCGCTGCCGAAGCACTCCAGTTCCTCATGTTTGTGAGAAAGAATATCGCTTGTCTCTTTTCCCATAAGCACGTCTATTACATATTCGGATTTGAAATTCTCTTTCAATGTAACAACTGCTTCTATGAGCAATTCGAGCATATCCTGTGCCTCTATCTGTTTTTTGGGATTCAGGCAGTTATCGCAGTTGCCGCAATTTTCCACGTCGTATGATTCACCGAAATAGTGGAGCAACAATTTGCGACGACAGACTGACGATTCGGCATACGCTGTAGTTTCGCGCAACAACTGACGACCGATATCCTGCTCGGCAAGCGGCTTGCCTTCGAGGAATTTTTCAAGTTTCTGAAGGTCTTTATTGTTGTAGAATGCGATGCATTGTCCCTCGCCACCGTCGCGTCCTGCGCGACCTGTTTCCTGATAGTATCCTTCGAGACTCTTGGGAATATCGTAGTGTATAACGTATCTTACATCGGGCTTATCGATACCCATTCCAAAAGCAATAGTAGCAACAATGACATCAATCTTCTCCATGATGAAGTCGTCCTGTGTCTGCGATCTCATTGCCGAGTCCATTCCTGCATGATAGGCCTTTGCCTGTATGTCGTTGGCCTGCAATATTTCGGCAAGTTCTTCAACTTTTTTACGGCTGAGGCAGTAGATAATACCCGACTTGCCCTGATTGGACTTTATGAATTTGATTATATCCTTGTCGACATTTTTTGTCTTGGGGCGCACCTCGTAGTAGAGGTTAGAGCGATTGAACGACGATTTGAAGTCTTTGGCTTTCTGTATTCCAAGACTCTTTTTAATATCGTCACGCACTTTGGTGGTGGCAGTTGCAGTCAGCGCTATGACCGGAGCATTGCCTATTTCGTTTATGATGGGGCGTATACGACGGTACTCGGGACGGAAGTCGTGACCCCATTCCGATATACAGTGCGCCTCGTCCACTGCATAAAAAGATATTTTTATTGATTTAAGAAACTCCACATTCTCCTCTTTTGTGAGAGATTCGGGAGCCACATAAAGTAGTTTTGTCTTGCCCGAGAGGACGTCCGACTTGACCTCTTCTATTGCTTGTTTTGTCAACGAAGAGTTCAGGAAATGCGCAACTCCATCAACCTCGTTCAAGTTTCTTATAGCGTCAACCTGATTTTTCATCAAGGCTATCAAAGGAGAAATAACAATCGCTGTACCATCCATTATCAGAGACGGCAATTGATAACACAACGACTTTCCTCCACCGGTGGGCATCAATACGAAAGTATCTTTGCCATCAAGCAAATTTTTGATGACAGCTTCCTGATCCCCCTTAAATGTGTCAAAGCCGAAATTCTTTTTAAGAACTTCCACTAAATTACTATTTTTTGTCATTTTCGCTATATATGGCAATATTTGGATAACAAAGTTATAAAACAACTGCACAATTCAGCAAATTTTTCCGAACAATTTTTCATACAAAACTGCAAAAAATTCACAACCCGCTCCAACTTGTTACCCAAGCGTCACTATTTTGACCTACATAGTGCCGTTTTTGACAAATTTGTGCTTACAAATAAGGCTGCGCCACGGCGCAGCCTTATTTTATTTTACGCATCCATGAGTGCCACAGATTGCATTTCTGACTTAGGAAAGCCCTTCGGGAGTGCATTTCGAAAACTGAGCATCGGCATACTCTTTTGTGATGCTGCAACTCTTCTTTTCGGTCGACGGCATTTCAAACATTTTATCCATCATTATAGACTCGACGATTGACCTCAATCCACGCGCGCCAAGCTTGTATTCGAGAGCTTTGTCCACGATATATTCCAGCGCATCATCGTCGAATGTCAGTGTAATACCATCCATTTCCATCAACTTTATGTATTGTTTGATAATGGAGTTTTTGGGTTCGGTAAGAATGTTGCGCAATGCTGTACGGTCGAGAGGCTTCAAGAAGGTAAGTATTGGCAGACGTCCTACAATCTCGGGGATAAGACCAAACGAGCGCAAGTCCTGGGGAAGAACATACTTCATCAGGTCGTTCTTGTCTATATTCATGTTATTCTGCACCGAGTTGTAGCCCACAACGTGAGTATTGAGTCGCTGAGCTATCTTCTTCTCTATTCCATCGAACGCACCACCGCAGATAAACAATATGTTACGAGTGTTAACGGGTATCATTTTCTGCTCGGGATGCTTGCGTCCGCCCTGGGGAGGTACATTCACCACCGAACCTTCGAGAAGTTTTAACAATCCCTGCTGCACACCCTCGCCACTTACGTCACGGGTAATGGAGGGATTGTCACCCTTGCGAGCAATCTTGTCTATTTCGTCGATGAAGACAATACCACGCTCCGCAGCCTCAACATCGTAGTCGGCAGCCTGTAGAAGTCGTGTCAACAGACTTTCAATATCCTCACCCACATATCCGGCTTCGGTAAGTACCGTCGCATCGACAATTGTGAAGGGTACTTTTAGCAATCGGGCAATGGTTCGAGCCAGAAGGGTCTTACCCGTACCTGTGCTGCCCACCATAATGATGTTGCTTTTTTCAATCTCCACATCATCACCGCTGTCATGCTGCATCAGACGCTTGTAGTGGTTGTAGACCGACACAGCAAGCACGCGCTTGGCCTCGTCCTGACCTATCACATAGTTATCGAGAAAAGCCTTAATTTCCTGAGGTTTAGGCAATTCTTTCAACTCAAAGTCGGACTTTGCCAACAGATTCTCTTCGCGCAATATTTCGTGTGCCTGCTCGACACAGCTTGTGCAGATATACCCGCTCATGCCGCTGATCAACATTCCGGCCTCATTCTCGGTTCTACCGCAGAAGCTGCATCTTCTTTTTGATTTTTCTGTCATATATTATTTCTTACGAATCAACACTCTGTCTATCATGCCATACTCCTGCGCCTCCTGTGCGGTCATCCAGTAATCGCGGTCGCTGTCTGCCCACACCTTGTCGTATGACTGGTGGCTGTGGTTGGCGATGATGGTGTAGAGTTCTTTCTTAAGTTTCTGGATTTCGCGAGCGGTTATCTCGATGTCGCTTGCCTGTCCCTGCGCTCCACCCATGGGCTGATGTATCATCACACGACTGTGTGTCAACGCCGAACGTTTACCCTCGGCACCTGCCACCAGCAACACCGCAGCCATACTTGCAGCCATGCCGGTACAGATGGTTGCAACGTCGCTGCTGATGTATTGCATTGTGTCGTATATACCCAGACCTGCGCTCACCGAACCACCGGGAGAATTGATATAGATAGAAATATCCTTTCCGCTGTCGACTGAGTCGAGGTAGAGCAGCTGCGCCTGCAATGTGTTTGCAGTGTAGTCGTCAATGGGTGTTCCCAAAAAGATGATTCTGTCCATCATCAAACGAGAAAATACATCCATCTGAGTAACATTCAGCTGTCGCTCTTCGAGGATATAGGGGTTGAGGTACTGCGACTGCGCCTTAATGACGTCGTCAAAAACCATGCTGTTGATTCCCAAATGCCCTGTGGCAAATTTTCTAAAATCTTCTTTCATCATAATCCGGTCATCTATTGGGGTTATTATTGCAAGAGAGCCGCGCGGGCGCGGCTCTCTTTATTACTTTGATATATTATTAATCGTTTTCGGACACCTTTTTGTTGAAGTCCTCAATAGATATTGCCTCTTCGTTCAAGGTTGCCGCCTCTTTGATTACTCCGATAAGCTTAACATCTATTGCGCGGTTGATAAGCATTTCGCGTGTCTTATCCTGCTTGAGCATCTCTTTTGCATAGTTCTCGAGAAGTTCGTCGGGTACATTGCCCATACCGTACTGTGCAAACTGTGCGCGAGTAGCCTCTTTAGCAGCGTCGAGGAGGTCTGTATCACCAATCTTGATACCTGCCTTCTTGACCATCTGCTCTTTGATGAGGTGCCAAGAGAGCTCTTCGAGGCTCTTCTGGAATGTCTCATCATCGATGGTTGCATTCTCGTCTGCGCGGTTAGCCATCATAAGTTCCTTGAGGATAGACTCAGAGAACTCCATCTTGCCTATACGGTTCATCATGTAGCTGCGAGTATCGAGAAGAAGTTTGTAGTCACTCTCAACCTCGAAACGTGATGCGATATCCTCTTTGATTCTTGCACGGAACTCCTCTTCTGTCTTAACTGCATCCTTACCGAACGCTGCATCGAATACATTCTGATTCAGTTCGCTTGCCTCGAAACGTGTAATTTCTGAAATTGTGAAGTTGAAGTCACCTGTAACCTCAGCAACCTTATCCTTCTCTACTTTAAGAAGTGATGCGAGCTCAGCAGCATTGCCATCGTAAGCAACGTTGGGGTTGAATGTAACGACATCGCCAACCTTCTTGCCTGCGAAGAGAGCCTTCTGGTCATCGTTCTTCATGTAAGAAGGCATCATAACTGCATCCTTAACCTCGATGCCACCCTCAGCAACCTCAGCGATTGTACCCTTGAGCATGTCGCCATTCTCGAATGACTCAACCTGCTTGTACTCGCCGCAACGCTGTGCGTAAGCCTTTGCCTGACCGTCGATCATTTCGTCGGTGGGCTCAATTTTGTAATATGTAAGGTTATCCTCTTTTGTAAGAGTTGCGTCGAACTTGGGTGCAAGAGCAATGCGGAACTCGAAGTCGAAATCCTTGTCGCTTGCGAGGTTCAATGTGCTCTGCTGCTCCTCATCGGGAAGAGGCTCGCCCAATATATCTACGTTGTTCTCTTTGATGTACTCGAAAATCTTAGTCTGCAACAGTTTGTTGATCTCCTCAGCCTTTACTGCTGTGCCATACTGTTTCTTAATCAGACCCATGGGAACCATTCCGGGACGGAAGCCGGGGATATTGGCTTTCTGTCTGATGTTTTTAAGTGCTTTCTCTACAAGGGGAGCATAGTCTGCCTCCTGTACATTCACAACCAAACGGGCGCTCGTAGCGTCCTGATCTTTCAATGTAAAATTCATATATTCAAATTGTTTTAAATTTCTTGAATGGATTCTAACCTGACTTTGCCACATGCTGCATACATCCGAGCATAGTAGGCAGTTTTCAAATAGAAGTACAAAAGTACGACATATTAAGCATATTTTCAAAAAAAAATTCCATTTTTGCTTATCTACACAGTTTTTTACTCTCTTTTTCAGACAGAAAACACTCAAAAAAAGAGATAAGAAGCAAAAACTGCAACAGTGGCGCGCGCCATATTCACTCAACGGGAAAATCCCAATTAGAGGAGAAAGGGCAATTTCTACCGCAAAATAATTGCATATATCGCGTAAAATCAAGACATTTGCATATTGTCTGTCTAAGACTCGAAAATCAACATACAACGTAAGACAAAACCAACAATACTTATATATGAAAAAAAACATCTACTCATTCTTCGCAAAGCTGGTTCTGCCCCTCTTTGTTCTTTTTTGCAACAATGCAGAAACATGGGCGGCATCAGAAGTACATGTTGAAAAGGCAGGTACACTCTCTACCCTGCTTACAACTAGTGAATCGACTCTGAAAATCACCGGAGTCATCAACGGAACAGATATCAAGTATCTGCGTCAACTTATTAATGGCGGCCAGGTGACCGACCTGAACATTTCCGAAGCACGCATCGTCAAAGGAGGTTCGGCGTATGTCGACTCTTACATGACAGCAGACGACGTCATAGGTGAATGTATGTTCAAAGAGTGTTCAAAGCTGAAAAGCATCGACTTGCCCCCAACAATCACAGAAATTTCATCCAATGCATTTGTACGTTCAGGTTTGCGCAAAATTGACATTCCCGACGGAGTGTCACGCATTGGCAACGATGCATTTGCTTACTGCTCTTCACTCGACACCGTGGTTCTCGGCCGCAGAGTTACAAGCATGGGACAGGGCGTATTTTACAGTTCATCGGTAAAGATGGCCTATGTAAAGCCTACAACACCTCCCGGCGTACCTGCCTATCTGTTCTCAGGCACTCCTAAGATATGCGTATACACCAATGTAGTTGATGCATACAAGGCTAGCGACTGGAGTATATGGTGGACCATCGTAGGAGGCTTGGAAGATATTTATCCACAGGAAGAGGACCAGGCGGCTATCGTCAACAAATTGCGCGACAAATATTTCGATGATGCCGCATGTACACAACTCAAGGCAGAATACCTTACCATGAGCGACTCAGCACTTGCCGCTGCGTTCGCCGAAGGCGGAATGCCCTCTTTCATGACAGATATTGCTTTGAAATTAAAGAACAACAACTGGAAAGCATACGAAAAGGATTTCCGCATCCACAGCTACAAAGCGTACAGCGACGCGAACTACTGGAACGAGAAGATGAAAAGTTCAGGCGGTTCATACATGGGTAACCCCACAGGCATCTATGCAGGCAGCCTGGAATCATTGTATGTATTTGTCGACAGCGATATTCCCGAGGACGCAACCCTATATTTGGCAGGAATTGTGAACAGAGACCTCATCAGCAATGCCAAGACCGGCAAAAAACTTACAAAAGGTTTGAACATCATCGACGGCATCAAGGATGCTATCTACTACGTTCTTTACACCGCAGACACAAAATCGAAGACAAAAAAACTCAGCGAGTGGCCCGAAATGAAAATCCATATCCAGGGCGGTGTTGTGAACGGATATTACGACGTAGCACGCAAAAGTGACGACGATTATAAAGCGTTGCTTAACGCTGCCACCCACAAATACTTCACCGTTAAGAGCCAGAATGCACTTTTCAACTTCGAAACATCTGCATACAAAGAGATATGGCCCCGCACCATCGACCGCAGCATCGAGTGGTTCGACAGCCTTACAGTATGGCAACAGGAACTTATGGGTTACCGCGAGTCGGTTGCAAGTGGCAAACGCAACTACGAGCCCTTCTACCTCACAGGCGGCGAGGCCATTGCACCCATCTACTACAACAACCCCAACTTCGCTATCCAGGGCGACCAGAATGACGGCGGTTATGCAAACTCTAGCGCTTACCGCACATGCTATAATTCTGTAGAGTGCATCAGAAACTCGTTTGACGTTAGCCGTTTCGACATGGACGAATGGTGTGCAGGTCACGAGTGTGGCCACAACAACCAGGGAACCATCAACCTCGAAGGTGGTGCGGAGGTATCAAACAACTTCTTCTCGAACACTTGCCGCTACTTCCTCGGTAGAACTACATCTGGAGGAGAGTCGCTTGCAGTAACAATGAAAGAGTATGCCAACCATGAGACCTTTGCTGTGCGAAACTCAAGCATGCGCATGTACTATCAGTTGTTCCTTTATTACCATCAGGCACGCAAGAACACATCATTCTACCCCAACCTGTTCAAAGCTTTGCGCGAAGATCCCTTGAAAATCTACAATCCCAATTCGGTATACGGACGCGAGAGTATGATGAAATTTGTGCGCAAAGCATGCGAAGTGGCACAGGAGGACCTTACCGACTTCTTTACAGCATGGGGATTCTTCGAGCCTGTCAAGAACCTGAGCATCAACCTTTATGGTCAATACACAATGACTGTAAGCCAGGGAAATATCGACAATACGCTTAAGGAAATTTCAAAATACCCCAAGAACCGTACTATCCTGTTCATTGAGGACCGTGTGGACTATGTACTCACAAACGGTTTGTTCTCAACTCCCGGACAGAAACGCCGCGAGTCGGACCTTGTAGGCAAATGTGGCGACCTTGGCCAGTTCACCGACTATTTGCCCGGTGCTGCTTCAGAGCCCTCAAGCTACACATACGTTCAGTCTGATTCGATGTACAGCATGACCGGCACAGGCGGTGTTGGATTCCTTGCACTGGACAAAGACAGCAATTTCGTATATGCAGCAAACACACTGAACTTCACCATCCCCGGCAGCATCGGTACAGACTTTAAGATTTACTCTGTTGATGCAGACGGCACATTGCACGAAGCAACCAAAGCCGCTGACGGCACAGAGTATATCACACTCGAAAAGGTGGGAACACTTAAAGACTCGCTCACAACATCAGCAATCAAAGCTGTAATAAGCGGCCCCATCAACGGAACCGATATCAAGCACATGCGTACGCTCATCAACGAACATTCATTGTCATCGATAGACATCACCAATGCAACCATCAAATCAGGTGGTGTGTATTATGGTACATACAAGAGCGTAGCCAACGGTATCGGCAACAGCGCATTCATCGATTGTCTAAAACTTACCAACATTACCCTGCCCAAAGGTATTTCAAAGATAGAGAGCAATGCCTTTACACGCTCGGGTCTTACAGGAATCGTAATCCCCAACAGCGTTACCACAATTGGATCGGACGCCTTTGCATATTGCAAAAATCTGAATACGGTATTCATTGGCCCCAATACCAAAAACCTCTCGCAGGGAGTATTCTATAGTTCTGATGTAAAAGACGTTTACATATATGCGACTACACCTCCAAGTACCCCTGCCTACCTATTCTCGAGCAATCCTGTAATCCACGTATATGCCAGCAGCCTGTCTGCCTACAAAGCATCAAGCTGGGCACAATACGGAAAAATCGTAGGCGACCTCGACAACTATACATCGATAGAGCAACCGTTGGAAGAGCCTGCAATCGATTATGAGAATGCACCCGTATACGACCTTATGGGTCGAAAGGTTACAAACCTGATACCCGGCGTAATCTACATACGCAACGGAAAGAAATTCGTGGCAAGACCCTAAACACACTCATCCGAGGCGGTTAACCGCCTCGGATGAGTGTGTTTAGGGTCTTGCCACGAATTTCTTTCCGTTGCGTATGTAGATTACGCCGG
>CAJGDX010000009.1 GCA_904502185.1 uncultured Bacteroidaceae bacterium
CCATGATTCTCAGACAATTGCAAAGGCTGAAAAAGCACCTTTTCCTCCCTCCTCATCACCCGCGGCCGACAAAAAAAGAAGCGCCCCGGCTCCGTCTTGAAAGAGACAGAACCAGGGGCGCTTTATCAGCATACGGCAGCACCCTTGCAGGCGCTCCGCACTATTGTCTGATTAGAGGTTGGGGTTGATTTCGCTCCACTTAGAAATCTCGGGCACGATGTTCAGCGTAACGAGCTCGTCGCGCATCTTGCAGAGGTGCTCGTAAGAAGCATCGAGCTTAGCCAACTCTTCGGGAGTGCCCACGGGCATTTGGTATGAGCAGCCGTTGGTATCGAGCACGGTGTCCATAGCCATCATGATGTGGTTGTACTTCTCGTTGCAAACGTATGTACCGGCGGGGAAGCGGAATTTCTCGCCACCCATCACTGAGCGAATCATCTCAACAGAGAGCTGTGAGGGGCTCTGGAATGAAGAGCGACCGCGGAGCTTGATGATAGCAGCACCACCCTGAGTCACGTCCTTCTTCATTTGCTCCCATTCAGCTTCGGGGAACTCTTCAGTGCCTACGATGTCCATCAAAGGACGGCCGGCAATCTTCACAGCGCTGCCGAATACAGCCATCTGCTCGCCGTGGCCACCATAGGTAGCGCAGCCGGTGATTTCGTTTTGCATTACGCCAAACTTCTTAGCCAAAGCGCTCTGGAGGCGAGTAGTGTCGAGACCGGCGAGAGTAGTCACCTGTCCGGGTTTCAAACCAGAGTAGAGCAGAGTTACAAGACCTGTCAAGTCTGCAGGGTTGAAGATGATTACCACGTGCTTAACATCGGGGCAATATGTCTTGATGTTCTTACCGAGCTCCTCTGCGATTTTGCAGTTGCCTGCGAGAAGGTCCTCACGTGTCATACCCTCCTTACGGGGAGCACCACCTGAAGAGATAATATATTTTGCATCTTTGAAAGCCTCGGCAACATCGGTTGTTGCTGTAATGTTCACTTCGTCGAATCCGCTCTGACGCATCTCCTCAGCCACACCTTCGGGTGAGAATACATCATAAAGGCAAAGGTTGGTTGTCAAGCCCATCATCAAAGCTGACTGAGCCATGTTAGAACCAATCATTCCGGCTGCGCCGACAATCACCAATTTCTCATTTGTTAGATACTGCATATAATTCTATTATTAAAGGGTTTGAAAAATTCTTTTTTTATTCCACTGTCTGCAAAGTTAATAATATTCTGTGAATGGTACACATTTTATTAACAAGTTTTATTTTGCGTGGTTACAACATCTTCAGTGCGCGCAGCAACTTTTGTGTGGCACCACTGTTGCTTGCCACATATCTTCCGGCTGCGTCGCCGGCCTTCTTTATCTCTGCGCTGTCTGCTGTAAATCGGTCCATCTTCTCGGCAAAATCCTCGTAACTTGAAATTTCCAGACCTCCACCGCACTCTTTCAGCTTGGCTGCCTCCTGGAACTTCTTGTTGTTGGGTCCGAAAAATACCGGCATTCCGTACACTGCCGCTTCGAGCAGGTTGTGCACTCCCACGCCGAAACCACCTCCGACGTATGCCACCTCGCCATATTTGTATATCGACGACAGCAGTCCGAAACAGTCTATTAGCAGGCAGTCGGCAGCTTTTACCTCGTCCATGTTGGCCTGTGTGTAGCGTACACAGCGACCTTTGAACTTGCTCTGAATATCGGCCAGACGTCCCTCTGTAACTTCATGCGAAGCTATTATCAGTTTCCATCCGGGATGCTCGTTGAAGTAGCGCAGGAAAATATCTTCGTCAGGTCCCCACGAGCTGCCGGCTACAAAAACGCGGTTGCCTTGTGCAAATGTTTCGACCAATGCCAGTTGTTTGGCATCTGCGGCAATCTTTGTCACTCTGTCGAAACGTGTGTCGCCGATGATTGTAACATTCTCAACACCAATCTTTGCAAGCAGCTCTTTCGATGCTTTGTTCTGTACGAACAGATGTGTGAAGTTGCGCAGTGTTTTGCGATAGCCCAGGTTGAAGGTCTTGAAGAACATCTGATTCTCGCGGAAAATAGAAGAGACGCTGTATGTGGGAATATTGCGTTTTTTCAGTCCGCGCAGGAAATTGGGCCAGAATTCATATTTTATGAAAAAGGCCTTCTGCGGGTTTACAAGGTCGAGGAAACGCTTCACGTTGCAACGTGTGTCAAAAGGCAGATAGCATATAATATCTGCCGACTGGTATTTCTTTGCCGACTCGTAGCCCGATGGCGAGAAAAATGTCAGTACCACACGATATTCGGGGTGCGATTCTCGCAGACGCTCAATCACCGGACGTCCCTGTTCAAACTCGCCCAACGATGAAGCGTGGAACCAAATATATTTAACCCCATCGCACAGACGCTCCTTCAGCAGAGGGAAAATATTCTTGTGTCCCTCAATCATCAGTTTGGCCTTTCTATGTCCGAAAAAGGCAGCCAGTTTTATTCCGGCAATGTACAGATATATTAACAGACTATACATCTTTTTATCTGATTACTTTATACTCAAACAATTCCTTTATGCGAGTCTTAGCCAAGCACTTCGATAGCTCTCTTCATGCGGGCGATAGTCTCCTCCTTGCCCAAAATGCCGGAAATGTCAAACATCTGAGGACCTTTTCCTTCGCCCACCAATGTCAGACGGAAAGCGTTCATGATTTCGCCCAGCGAATATCCTTTGCTCTCTATCCACTCCTTGACGCGAGCCTCCTGGTTCTCAATCGAGAAGTCCTCCAGCGATGCGAGCAATTCGGCAAGTTCGCCCATCTTTGTGGCAGAATCCTCTTTCCAGCGTTTCTTGACGGTCTTTTCGTCGTATGCCTGCGGAGCGATGAAGTAGAAGTTCGATGCATCCCACAACTCGTGTACGAAGTTTACGCGTCCCTTCATCAGAGAAACTATCTTTGTAAGTTTTTCAATGTCAACCTCAACGCCGTTAGCCTTGACGATGGGCGCAAAAAGCTCTGCAATTGCGCTGTCATCTTTCTTTATAATATATTCGTGGTTGAACCATATCATCTTCTTGTAGTCGAAGCGCGCACCCGCCTTGCTGCAATGTGTAAGGTCGAATTTGCGGATAAGTTCCTCGATGTCCATCATCTCAGTGTCGTCACCGGGATTCCATCCGAGCAGTGCAAGGAAGTTGATGACAGCCTCAGGCAGATAGTCAGCCTCTCTGTATCCCGAAGATATTGCGCCCGTCGCAGGGTCTTTCCATTCAAGCGGGAATACGGGGAAGCCCAAACGGTCGCCGTCGCGTTTGCTGAGCTTGCCGTTTCCTTCGGGCTTCAGCAACAGTGACAGGTGAGCAAACTGGGGCATAGTATCCTCCCATCCAAATGCGCGGTAGAGCAATACGTGCAGCGGTGCCGAAGGCAACCACTCCTCGCCACGGATAACATGAGAAACCTCCATCAGGTGGTCGTCCACAATGTTTGCCAGGTGGTATGTGGGCAGTTCGTCGGCAGATTTGTACAGCACCTTGTCGTCAAGAATAGACGAGTCGATGGTTACTGCGCCGCGAATGATGTCGTTTACAAGAACCTTCTCTCCGGGCTCTATCTTGAAACGTACCACATACTTGTGTCCCGACTCGATGAGTGCCTGAACCTCTTCGGCAGGCATCGACAACGAGTTACGCATCATCAGGCGTGTCGAAGCATCGTACTGGAAATTCTCTATTTCCGCACGTTTCTTGTCAAGCTCCTCGGGGGTGTCGAAAGCAATGTAAGCCTTTCCGCTGTCGAGCAGAATTTTTACATATTTTTTATAAATGTCGCGACGTTCCGACTGACGATAGGGGCCATATTCTCCACCGAATGAAACACCCTCGTCAAATTTTATGCCGAGCCATTTGAACGATTCAAGTATATATTCCTCGGCTCCCTCGACGAAACGGTTCGAGTCTGTATCCTCGAGACGGAAAATGAGGTCACCACCATGTTGTTTGGCAAACAAATAGTTATATAATGCCGTTCTTACGCCACCGATGTGCAAAGGACCGGTGGGACTGGGCGCAAAGCGCACTCTTACTCTTCTGTTATTCATAATTATTATGGATTTTGATGTATATGCTTTTAACCATTCACTCTGTTGTGATACCCGAAAAAAGCAATACAATTCCGAAGCAAAGGTACAAAAGTTTTTAAAAACAACAAAAATCTGAATTATATAACATAAACCTTTACAGGTTATCTGTTTTTTTTGTACTTTCGGAGCTGAAATCTGATGTTGTTCAAAAATATATCGAAAATGTTCAAATTAAGACAACGTACCATCATCGAGACACTCCTAGTCATCTCGTGCATAGCACTGATAATATACTTCATGCCGCGCGACACCAAGTTCAACTATTATTTCAGCCTTAATACTCCATGGGGGTATGGTCAGCTGATGTCCGACTTCGACTTTCCCATCTACAAAAGCAAGGATATGCTTCAGGCCGAACACGATAGTCTGCGCAAAAGTTTCCAGCCATATTTCGATATGGATACTCAGATTACCGTTCAGGCACTCGAACAGTTCAAGAATGATTATAACAGCAAATTCCATACTCTGATTACCCAGCAGCAGTACAACACCTATCGCCGTCGTCTGCAAAATGCTTACAACAAGGGTATCGTATCGCTCGAAAATGCCGAAAAAATGAAAAGGGACAGTCTGCACAATATAAAGATCATCAGCGACAATGTGGCCTTTTCATCCAATATCGACAAACTGAATACCATTAAATCGGTCTACGAACAGCTTGTCTACAACGACACTCTCTCCAAAGAGACCCTTGGAGCGTTGAAGCTCGAAGAGTACATACAGCCCAACGTACTTTACGATTCGGTAAAGACAAAACTCGCATACAACGACCTCGAAGCCTCCATTTCGTTAAGCGATGGAATGGTGCAGAAGGGTCAGAAGATAATCACTCGCGGAGAGATTGTCGACGAAAAACTATACCGTGCCCTCGAGTCCTATCGCTACGAATGGGACAAACGCAGCAACGAGAACCGTCACACCGGACTCACTCTCCTGGGACAGATACTCATCGTAACCATGGCATTCGTGGGAATGGTCTCTTTTATAAACATCTACCGTCCCGCCTATCTGCGACAGCAGAATAAATTTATCCTAATCTTCCTGCTTATCACTGTTTTCAGCATCACTGTCGGCACAATGGTCAGCACGCACACGGGAAATGTCTATATGGTGCCGTTTGCAATGGCACCTGTGTTGCTCTGTCTTTTTGTTGACTCACGCACTGCCTTCATGGCACACATCATACAGACATTCATCTGCTCGACCATGCTCTCAGCACCGCACATCTTCATCCTCATACAGATAGCCGGTGGCTGCGCGGCCATCTTCAGCCTGCGCGAACTCACAGCACGTTCGCAGCTCTTCCGCACAGTGTTTATAATTCTCATAAGCCACGCACTCACCTGCTTCGCTTACGAACTTATTACCGAGAATGACTTTTCGAAACTCAATCTCAGCATGTACATCTATTTCCTTATCAGTGGCGGACTGTTGCTGCTTGCCTATCCGTTGATGTTTGCCATAGAGAAACTTTTCGGCTTTACATCATCGGTAACTCTCATCGAACTCTCCAACATCAACAACGAATTGTTGAGCAAGCTGTCGCAGGAGGCACCCGGCACATTCCAGCACTCCATGCAGGTTGGTAATCTGGCAGCCGAGGCTGCACGACGCATCGGTGCCAACAGCATCGAAGTTCGTACAGGCGCACTCTATCACGACATTGGCAAATTGAAGAACCCTATCTATTTCACCGAGAATCAGAGCGGAGGCATCAGTCCCCACAGCACTCTCGCGCCCGAAAATAGTGCGCAGATAATCCTTAAACATGTAAAGGATGGAGTTGCCATTGCCGAGTCTCACCATCTGCCGCAGAGCATCAAGGATTTCATAACCACCCACCATGGAACCTCAAAAACCGGCTATTTCTACATAACCTACAAGAATGCCCACCCCGACGAAGAGGTTGACGAAACAATGTTCACATACAGCGGTCCCAAGCCTACAACACGTGAGCAGGCCATACTGATGATGGCGGACAGTGTCGAAGCAGCGTCGCACAGTCTGAAAGAGTACACCGAGAGCAAGATAAACGAGCAGGTTGAAAATATCATCAACGCTCAGCTCGAAAACGGACAGTTTGCTCAGGCACCTCTTACCTTTAAAGACATCGATACCATAAAGGCGACATTCAAGGAGCGTCTGAAAGCTATCTATCACACACGCATCAGCTATCCCAAGGAGACACAGCCGACAACCCCGAACCAATCAACCACCGCAGAACAATGAGCAAAAGAGCAATGCTGCACTACATCTGGCGACACAGACTGTTGACACAGATGGAATGTAAGACAGCCAACGGCGAAGCAATAGAGATATTTACCACCGGTGACAGCGATGCCGGTGGCCATTCATTCTCAAATGTCTGCATAAAGGTCGGCGGACAGGAACTTAACGGTACGCTTCTTGTGGAACCCGACGCATCAACACTGCCAAACGGTGAGGAGGTTCTCTGCATAGCCTCTTCGGGTAATGAATATGCCTCCGGCCATCCCCGTGTGTTATGTATAAATAATGACAAACACTGGGAAGAGGAGTTCATGGCAGTGAACAAGGGTCAGTTTCCCTGTACCGACACAATTCTATCCACCGATGCACTGCACACAACCGGCTATCTGTCGCGTCTGCTCATTGAACGCATCGAGAATAAGGCAGGACGCATAGCTGCAATCCATCTGCTTGGCGACAAACGCTGGGAAGAGACACTTTTCAGACTCCTTGTTCGCAATTTCGGGTTCGGCATACAGAGCGACGCCTTCGAAAAGTGGGCGGAGGTGCTTAACCTTACCGCCCTCAACAAACATCGCGACAATCTGTTGCAGGTTGAGGCGGTCTTTTTCGGACAGGCAGGATTGTTGGAGCCCGATTCCATCCCCGAATATTACAGAGCTGAGGCAGAAAGAACCCCATACTACAATGAACTCAAGCGTGAGTATAAGTTCCTGGCAGCCAAGTTCGGACTTTCGCAGGTCGACCACAATGTATGGAAAAGTTGTGGCAACAGCACTCCCCATACACGCATCGCCCGTTTGGCAAAGATGTTCCACAATGGTACTATTACCCTCTCGGCAATTGCCGAGTGTGATACGATTGACGACCTTAAACGACTGCTGCAAACACCCCTTACGGGTTATTGGAGCAATCGCGGCCATTTCGGTGGCACCACCATGGTAGGCAAGCCCGAAACAATCAGCACTAAGCATCTTCACCTCTTTATAATAAACACCATTGTTCCCATGCTCTACTCCTACGGCAAGCACCGACAGGATAATGCACTTTGCAGCAAGGCCGAAGATTTTCTTTACGCATTGCCAGGCGAGGACAATGGCATAATACGCGCATGGGCAAAGGTAGGCATGAATGTCAAATGCGCTGCTGATTCCCAGGCGCTGCTTCAACTGAAAAAGGAGTATTGCAACAAGGGTCGATGCCTTGACTGCATGTTTGGCTATCGCTACCTTAAGAGCGTAAGAGGTTAGAGCGACTTCTAAGAATGTATATATAATAACAGGCAGCGCATTTGCGCTGCCTGTTATTATATATGAAAGTAAGATGGGAAACCTTAGAATCTATATTCCACTCCCAAAAGAACGTTTGCACCGCGTGCCAGGTAGCCTGCATAGCTGAAATGCTTGCGGTTCAGCAGGTTGTCGCCCTGAATGTAGGCGCGGAGCTGTTTGTGGAACTGGTAGCTGACAGCCATGTTCAGGTTGTGCATGTCCTTGATGCGCTCGCCGTCGCCTTTGGTGTAGTGTGCGTAGTTGTAGCCGAGGTCGGTATACAGTCCTTCGTAGATGCGCGCGCGCGCTTTAAGGTTGGCTTCGAGCATGGGGGTGAACAGCAGCAGTTGCTCCTCGCCGTCGCAACTCCATTTGTTGTATCGTGCGTCGGCTGTGGCAGTTATCCAACCGCCATAGTCGTATGACAGCTTGCCGCCGAGGTAGTATGTGCGTGTATCGGTCTGTGCAAAGTCTGTGTATGTGAACCCAGTGGTGGCGTTGGTGTCGATTGTGGGCAACAGGTTGTATTTCTGATAGTCGTAGCCTGTGTACAGGTATATTGCCAGCGGTTCGAATGTCATTCGTATTCCTGTTTCAACGTCGAATACCTTGTATGTGGGTGTTAACTGTGCATCGCCGCTGTTGTAGTACCAGTAAGGTGACAGTTCACTGAGGGATGCAAAGGTGTTCAGACTGTTACCGCCTGTGGCACCGGCATAAAATGTCATGTTCTGCGCAATTGGTCCTTCGAATTTTACATCGGGTGCAAAGGCTGCCTTCTTGCCATTGGCTGTAAGAAGGTCGGCGTGTATTCCCAGACGCAGTTTCCAATGGTCGAAGCGGAAATTCATGAAGGGGTTCAGACGCATCGACACATAGTTGTCGTATTCGTAGTACTCGGGTTTCAGGTTATCGTTGTATGTGAATGCGTCGATGTCTGCTGCCACTCCCAGGTCGCGTAGCTGCTCGTTGCCAATTTCGTATGTCAGGCTGCCACCTGCTGTAAAGTGGTTCTCGTTAATGCCCTCTTTTGCACCGCTTGAGTATTTGCGGCTGCTCAGACGGTAGCCGGCATTTGCATCATACGAAATGGGGCCTGCAAGATTCGAAACTATGTTCGCTCCCAGATGGTAGCTGCTGCTGTTCTGCTTGTCGGTGGCGCTAGGGAATACAAATGAGGGCTGGTAGTTGAATACGTTGTTGTTGATGCTGCCTTGTACACCAAATGTCATTTTGTCGAACTTGTGGGTGTAGTCGGCTGCAAGCCATGTGTCGAAAAGACGTGAAGCCCAGTCACCTTCGCTCAGTGCCTCTACATCGCATTTGTAGCCGGTGAACGATGCGAACATATTAAGCTTGTCCTTTGCACCAAGGTCAAGATTGTAGGCTGCTTTCACATCAGTGTTGTTGCGGTTGCCGTATCCCAGTCGGGCGTATCCGTTGTACGCAGCCTCCTGTTTGGGCAACAGGTTTCTCAGGTCGCGGTCGCTGATGAATCGCTCGAAGGGTGTCGCCTTTTTCGAGAAGATAAGGTTCAGCGGTGTGTTGTTGGCGATGGCCTCTATCTGGGGAGTAAAGCTCTGTTTGTTGGCTTTTACTATTATGGGGTTATAATCGTTTTCTACCTTTACGACAGCATTCAGTGTATCTTTTTGTGCAAATGCGGCTGCGCTAAAGATGGTCGCAAGGGTGAATATTGCTATCTTTTTCATTTCGCTAATGTTGGTTTATTGTTGTTGTGTGGCGGTGTTGTTCTCTTCGGCTGCGAGCTTGTCGAGTCGCTCTTTGATGCGTCCGGCAATGTCGTCATCGGCAGTGTAGTTGTTTTTCAGTGTCAATAGGTACTGCTTGGCCTCCATCTTGCGGTCGAGCGATGTGTAGAGGTCCGACAAAAGCACGAAACTGCGTGCGAGCCAGTATGAGTGGGGTGTACCCATCTCTATGTAGTCGAGAATCTCTTTTTCACAGTTGTCATTCTGCTTGTTGTCGAAGTATATCTGTGCAAGCAGATATTTAGCCTCGGCACCCTGCTGTGTGCGTGTGTCGGTAGACAACTTCTTCAGGTCGGCAACTGCGTCGTTGGCCTTGTTGCTGAGTATAAGTGCTTTGGCGCGTGTGTAGTGTACCTCGCGTGCGCGGTCGGGCGACAGGTTACCTGTGGCAAGAAGCTCGCCGGCTGTGTTAAGCACTTCGGGGTACTCCTTCAGTGTGTAGGCGCAACGCATAAGGTTTATACGGCATGCCTGACGGCGTTCGTTGTCACTGGTCTTTGCGATGAGCTGTTTATAAAGGTTCATCGCTTCGCGGTGGTTGCCTGCCTTGTAGTGCAGCTCCGATGAGAGGGCCATGGCCTCTTCACTGTATTTGTTGTCGGGGTATGCTATCACTTTGCCCAGGTGCAGTTGCGCGTCGGCAGGTGCCTGCTGGTTGTAGAATATTACTCCAAGATAGTAGTGCGAATCGAGCGTGAATGAACCGTCGGGGTAGCTCTTCAGATACTTCTGGAAGGCGCTCTTTGCCTGCTCTGTCTCTCCACGACCGTAGAACTTCTCTGCGGCAACGTATGTGAGTGTGTCGCGTTCGCTGCTCTGCATGGCCTTCATTCCGGGAGTCTTTGCGGCAAATTCAGCAAAGTCGTCAACCTTGCCCAAATCTACGTAGATGCTCTTCAAATCCTGTGCGGCAATCTGTGCCTCTTCGCTTTGTGGGTAGGTGGTGATGATTTTCTTGTATGCAGCAATAGCCTTGTCGTTGTTGCCCGTCTGGTTGTAAATCATTGCAGTTTCGGTTGCAGCCTTGCGTGCAAGCGAACTTCCGGGGTAGCGTTTTACAAGTGCTTCAAAGGTGGCGATGGCCTCGTTGTTCTTCTCCTGCTCAATGTATGCGCGTCCCATTTCGTAGTAGGCCTGCTCGGCATATCCGCTCTGGGGATATTCATTAATCAGGCGTTTGAGTGTCTCCACCTTGCCGTTGTAGTTCTTGTTGAGTCCTTGTGTCAAAGCGCTGCGGTAGAGAGCATAGTCGCCGTTGGAGTTGTCGGTCTCCGAGGCTTTGCTGTAATACTGCTCGGCAGTGCTGTACGAACGGTTGTAGAAGTAGCAGTCGCCCAGGCGGTTGTATGCGTCTGAACGCTGTTTCTTGTCGGCAGTGGGTGCCTGTTGCAGGTAGCGGTTGAAGTGGGCTATCGCGTCGTTGTATTTTCCTGTCTGGAACGATGTGTATCCAAGACCATAGAGGGCATTGGTGCTGTTGCTTCCGGGGTTGGCTACTGCTGCCGAATAGCTGTTGGCAGCCGAAGCGTAGTCTCCAAGGGTGTAGTATGCCTCAGCGCGCCAATAGAGTGCATCGTTGTAGGTCTGTCGGTTGTATTTCGACAATTCTATTGAGCGGTTCATGTAGTTGATGGAGCCTTTGAGGTCCTTGTCGATGAAGGCCTGCACACCCATGCGGTAGAGCACCTTCTGCTTGGCCTCGAGGATTGCTGCCGAGGGCTTGCGTATCTTCTCAATCGAACGCAGTGCAACATCGTAATTGCGAGTGTTCATGTATACCTCGACGAGATATTTGCCCACCTGTGGCGCATGGGGCGAGTTGGGGTAGTCGTTGAGGAAACGCTCAAAGACGGTTACACTCTCGGCAAAGGGCGAGTAGCGGGTCTTGTGTATGCAGAGTGCATAGTTGTAGAGAGCCTCTTCGCGTATGCGTGCGTCGTAACTCATCGACGATGCCTGCTCAAATGCTAGGCGTGCCTTGGTCATGTCGTTGAAGTTCAACTGAATGATACCCATGTGCAGATAAGCATTCTGTGTGATTGCATCGGGGATTCCGGTTGCTTTGTCAAGCGGAGCAATGGCTTGCTGGTAGCGTCCCAACTGGAAATAGCTCATACCCAACTGATAGTAGGCTATGCGCTGGGGGTAGTTGTATTTTTCGGTGTACTCTCTCAAAGGAGCTATTGTCTCTTCATATTTCTTCTGACCGAAATATGCTGCACCCAATGCCTGCTGCATGGGCAGTGCCTGGGGTATGCCGCTGTTGTACTCGAGATAAAATTTTGCAAGTTTTTCGGCACGCAGATATTCTCCCCTCTTTATGTAGATGGATGCAAGGTAATAGGGGATGTCCAGATAATATTTGTCATCCATTTCTATCGACTTGAAGCCTTCATATGCGCTGTCGAGACGATCGTTGTAGTAATCGATGGCTGCAAGGTGGAAAATAGCGTCGCTCTCGTAGAGCTTGCTTGTCTGGCGCAGACGGCTGAGGATGTTTGTAGCCTGTTGCACCTGTCCGCACTCCTGCAGCGAAAGTGCTTTGTAGAGGTCGGCTCTGTCGCGCTCCTGCGGTTCAAGACGCTGAAAATCGGCCTTGTCGAACCACTGCAGCGCTGTCTGAAAATCGTGTGCAAAATAGTACGATTCGGCTACAAGCACCGACAGAGTGGCACGTTTTGCACATTCGGGGTAGTCATCGAGATGTTGCAGTATGAGTGCGCGACCCTCTGTGTGGTTAATGGCGAAAGTGGTGGTGGCCTTCAGATATGATACATCCTGAAGTTGGCGATTGTCCAGCTTGCTGCAATCTATTTTGTTAAGCAGTGCGAGTGCTGCTTTGTGGTCTTTCCCGTTGTTCAGACGGGTACATTCCTTTATAAGTTCCGACTGCCTGTGTGTGAAGAGGCCATCTTCGCCTTGTGCGGTGAAGCCCATTCCCGAAAGCAGTAACAGGATTAATGTCTTTTTCATATTGTTATATTATCTCTTTGATTTTTTCTTTTAATATTGCAACCCCCTTGCTTATGGACTGCAGTCCGAAAAGTGCAGGGTCGATGTTCTCTGTCGGCATCCAGAACAGTTCCGCGACATCGTCATTTGCCTTGGGCAGCTCGGTTGCCTCTATTCTGCATAGGAAGAAGAGGTCGAGTGTGTGTACCTCAAATCCCGAATATATATACTTGTTGGGCAGCGAAAAAAGATATTTTGTTTCGCTTACCGCAAGCCCTGTCTCTTCGAGAACCTCGCGTGTAACAGCCTCCTCGCCCGTCTCAAAACTGTCGACAAATCCACCGGGAAGGTCAAGCGTCCCCTTGGCAGGCTCTTTGGCGCGTCGTGCCACAAGCAGTTCTCCCCTGTCGTTGACAATGACTGCTACCGTAGCGGCTGCTGCATTGAAATACAATACAAAATCACACTTCGGGCATCTCTTCGACTTAAAGTCGTTGATCGCAAAGCCCTCTGTTCCGCAACGTGGGCAGTAACCGAATATGTCTAACGGGTGCTTCATGCTTTTTTATGGGTAATGATTCAGACAGATATCAATACTGTCTATTTTCGCGAGATTTATCCTGCAATGATAGTGCAAACGAGTGTAACGCAAGCTTGCTTGCAGGTTACCCGACGAGTGCAGCCTATTTTCGCGAGATTTATCTCGCAAAGATAGGGCTTTTTAAGCGAACTTTTCCCAAATTTTCGAATTTGTGTACAATGTTTGCAATATTTAAACAATGTTTGCAACTTTCATTACTTATTTGTCATCTTACAGGCTGCATGTACAAACTTTTTTTCGTACCTTCGCAAGGAATTATGAATATTCAGACAATAACATAAATTATACACTTATGACAAAGAAAGCTCTTTTGGTTATTTTGGATGGCTGGGGCCTCGGTAACAATGGTAAAGGTGACGTTATTTTCAACACTCCCACTCCTTATTGGGACTATCTTGTGCAGACATACCCCAACTCTAAGTTGCAGGCAAGCGGCGAGAATGTAGGTCTTCCCGCAGGACAGATGGGTAACAGCGAGGTAGGTCACCTGAATATCGGTGGTGGCCGCGTTGTTTATCAGGACTTGCTCAAGATTAACCGTGCAATTGCAGATGGCAGCATCCGTCAGAATCCCGAACTTGTGTCAGCTGTACGCTATGCTAAAGAGAATGGCAAGAAACTCCACTTCATGGGTCTTGCATCAGATGGTGGTGTACACAGCTCTTTGGAACACCTCAATGCAATGTATCAGATGGCAGTAGACGAAGGCGTTGCCGATACATACGTTCACTGTTTCATGGATGGTCGCGACACAGACCCCAAGAGCGGTGCAGGCTTCATCGCCGACATGGTTAAGAGCGACATGAAGGTTGCAACCATCGTTGGCCGTTACTATGCAATGGACCGCGACAAGCGTTGGGAGCGCGTGAAAATCGCTTACGACCTTCTTGTTGAGGGTGAGGGCAAGAAAGCCGACAATATGGTTCAGGCTGTCGAGGAGTCTTACGCCGAGGGTGTTACCGACGAGTTTATCAAGCCTATCGTAAATACAGCATACGATGCACGCATCGGCGAGGGTGACGCAGTTATCTTCTTCAACTACCGCAACGACCGTGCAAAGGAACTTACAGTTGTTCTCACACAGGAGGATATGCCCGATGCAGGCATGAAGACTATCCCCGGCTTGCAGTACTACTGCATGACTCCCTACGATGCTAAGTTCACAGGTGTGCACATCCTCTTCGACAAGGAGAATGTTGAGAACACACTCGGTGAGTTTGTTGCAAAGCAGGGCTTGAAACAGCTCCACATTGCCGAGACCGAGAAGTATGCACACGTTACATTCTTCTTCAATGGTGGTCGCGAAACTCCCTATGACAACGAGGACCGTATCCTTGTTCCCTCTCCCAAGGTAGCTACTTACGACCTTCAGCCCGAAATGAGCGCCTACGAGGTTAAGGACAAACTCGTTGAGGCTATTGCAACAGAGAAATATGACTTCATCGTTGTTAACTTCGCTAACGGTGACATGGTAGGTCACACCGGTGTTTACGAGGCAATCGAAAAGGCTGTTGTGGCTGTCGATGCTTGTGTTAAGGATGTTATCGAGGCTGCAAAGGCTCACGGTTACGAATCAATCATCATCGCTGACCACGGTAACGCCGACAACGCTGTCAACGCTGACGGTTCACCCAATACAGCTCACTCATTGAACCCCGTTCCCTGCGTGTATGTAACAGACAACAAGGATGCAGTTATCAAAGATGGTATTCTTGCTGACGTAGCTCCCTCAATCCTCAAGATTATGGGCTTGCAGGCACCTGCCGACATGAGCGGTACACCCCTTATCTAATATATAACAAAGCGACAAATGGTACAGATTGGTGATACAATCGTCTCATTTTCAATTTTTACCGAATACTTCTGCTGCGACCCTGCACATTGCAAAGGAATTTGCTGTGTGGAGGGCGAGGCAGGGGCGCCGGTTGCTCTCGACGAAGTAGAGAAGCTCGAAGAGGCTCTGCCTGTCATCGAGTCTGAAATGCGCGGCGAGGCTCTTGCGGTGGTAAAGGAGCAGGGAGTTGTCTACAACGACCCCGATGGCGACCTTGTAACCTCCATCGTTAACGGTAAGGATTGTGTGTTTGCCACCTGCGACAGCAAGGGCTGCACTCTCTGCCTGATAGAGAAGGCCTTCAACGAGGGTCGTTTCCACTGGAGAAAGCCAATTTCGTGCTACCTCTATCCGGCACGTTTGGGCAAGGTGGGTAACCTTGTCTCTGTTAATTTCCACAAATGGGATGTATGTCGTCACGCCATGGTAAAAGGACGTCGCGAAGGCATCAGAGTTTACGAATTCCTGAAGCAGCCCTTTATCGAACGTTTCGGACAAGAGTGGTACGACGAACTGCTTGTGGTGGCCGAAGAACTTAAAGCGCAGAAATATATATAGGAACGTGTGCGTTTGCGCTCTACGCGAAACAGACACAACACGATATAAATAGAGAAAGGTTCGCCAAATTGGCGAACCTTTCTCTATTTATGTAACAGGCTGTGTTGAAAGCCTATTGGTATTTTGCTGTATTAGATGTTAGCAACCTTAAAGTTCTTGAAGAGTGACTTAACCTCTGCGCCCTCTGCAACCTGCATGAGGATACGTCCGGGAACAGTCTTGAGTGCCTCGTCGGTGTACTCGGCAACAGCCTCGCCGTTGATGAAGGTCTTCACGTTACCCTCTTTAACAACGATGCGGAAATTGTTCCAGTCGCCCTTCTTCAAAAGAGAAAGTTTCTCTTCGGGAATCTCGAACTTCCAGCCTGCAAGCTCACCCCACTCTTTACCCTTCTTGGGAACGAATGCGTGGAACCAGATGGGAGCGCAAGCGTTGCCCTCGCTCTTTACATCTACAGAGAAGTCGAAGTCGTAGAGATAGTTGCGTGTAGCAATGTAGCCAGCCTTCTTCTCAGCGCCGTTCTCAACAACGAGGTTGCCCTCTGCGTCAACTGATGCGTTGATGTCGCCGAATGTGTCCCAACCTGCGAGATCCTTGCCGTTGAACATCTCAGCAGCAGCGCACTCTTTTGCGGGAAGCTCCTTAATCTTGATGTTGCGGAATGAAGCGGGGTCGCCGTGGTCCTGCAAGCAGAGAAGACCAGTGTTGCACAAACCGTACTCGGGTGCCATTGTCCATTTGCCGCTAGCCTTTCTAACGAACCAATCGTCTGTCCAAGCCTCGAACTCAACGATTTTCTCGCCATTGAGCCAGTGCTCTACATGTCCGTTGTCGAATACAATCTTAGAAGAGTTCCACTCGCCTACGGGGTTGATGTGCATCTTGCTGTAGTCGGGAAGGTGCATAGCATAGTCTACACCAATCTTCTGCCAGTCTTCCAATTTTGCGGGAGCATTCTTCTCTTCCCAACCTGCTACGTCGATAAGCTGATACTCGGGAGCTGTAACGTAGGGTACGCTGAACTGGGGACGCTCAACTACGTGGTAGAGCATACCGCTGTTACCGCCGTTGGTAAGTTTCCAGTCCCATACAAGTTCGAAGTTTGCAAATTTCTTGTCTGTAACGATGTATCCGTGACCGTCGCTGCCTTCGCCTGAAGCCTGGATGCAACCTTCAACTACGTGCCAGCCGCCTGCAAGAGTGTCGCGGTTGTAGCTGCGCCATCCGTTAAGTGTCTGACCGTCGAAAAGGAGCTGCCATCCTTCTGCTTTTTCAGCCTCGGTAAGTGTGTTGGGCTGTGCTGCCTGCTGGCAAGATGTCATAAGACCGGTTGCAAGCACCGATGCAGCAACAAATGAAAAGATTTTTTTCATAGTTTGGTTAGTTTGTAAATTGTTTATAATGTTTGTTTTGTCTTTCGATGGTGTGTTTCTTGAAAAACCGCGCAAAGTTACGACATTTATTTCTAAAGCCGCTCCTATTTGTAAATTATTTAATGTGAACTCAATATAATTTTACGAAAAGGTTCGGACAAGTGTTGCTGCCTATCCGTTTCGGCGTATAAACTCTTCGGCCGGTTTCAGCGCATCGAGTTTGCCCACATCTATAAATTCAAGACTCTTTGCCTCTACGCCGTAGATGGGGCAGCGGGCAGCTGCCCACATATAGAAATTCATTATCGGGAATCGTACGCCGGCAGTGCCGTCTACCGTCAGTCCGCGCTCCTTTACATACTCATCCATCAGGTCAAATACCTTGTCGCTCAGTATGTGTATGCCCGAAAAAGCCAGTTTCCTGCACTCCGCAGGGTCTATTTCGGGCGATATGATATGGTGGTCGCCGGTGTCGGTGTTCATCCAACCTACGAGGCGCATATCTTCGGGTGCGAACAGCAGGAAACGGGTGGTCTTGCGATTGCTGACGAGCAGCGAAGCTAGTGCCTCCTCTTTCACCTGCGAAGCGAACCAATGAAGGTCACAGTCCGACAGTATGTCTACGTTGTGTATGAGGAATTTGTCGCACCCCTCGAGCCATTTGCGTGCATGAAGCACAGCACCGCCAGTCTCAAGCAGCAATGCGCGTTCGTCGCTGATGGATATCTGCATCTTCTCCTTGCTGCCGCCTTCTGTCGTGTCGGTGGTTATCCAGGGCTGTTCGTCTATCCATTTTTCTATCTTGTCGGCAAAGTAGTGTACATTCACCACTGCTTCGTCAATTCCTGCCAGGCGCAGCTTGCGTGCAACATGCTCTATCAGTGGTTTTCCGCATACGGGAACCAGTGCCTTGGGGAGCGTGTCTGTCAGAGGTTTAAGACGGGTACCCAGTCCCGCCGCAAAAATCATAGCTTTCATAATGATGGTTTTATTTACATAATAGTTCGCACACTTTGTTCTGCCAGCGACGCGCAAGGCGCGGGGTCATTGTTCCCTGGTTGAATATCACAAAGGCGATAGTGTGTCCGTTGCGTGCTTCGGCATATCCTGCCAGAGTGCAGATGCCGCTCACGGTGCCGGTCTTTGCTCGTATCTTGCGCTCGGCAACCGTTCCTGTCATGCGTCCCTTCAGAGTGCCGGTGCAGCCCGAGAGCGGAAGCCCTTTCTGTACAAATGTGTATACAGGCTTATTTTCGTATATGCGTTTGAGCATCTGCAACATAATATCAGCAGAGATATATGTGTAGAGCGACAGGCCCGAACCATCGGCAATCTCGTAGCGCTCGGGCATTTTAAGATTGAAGTCAAGAAAGCCTTTCACAATTTTCACTCCATCCTTGTGGGCAACAGGTCGATGTCCGTACAAAGCACCCAGATGATATATAAGTGCCTCGGCACAAAGGTTGTTGCTCTCTCTCAGTGCCTCGTCTACAACTGCAGTAATGGGACGTCCGTTGTTGTAGAGCAGTGTAAGGCTGTCTTTGGTAGATGAATAGATTATCTCCTTGACCTGCACTCCGCGTGCAGCCATCTTTTCGCGCATTACGGTGACGAAAAACTGCTCCGAGCGGAACATATTCATCTTGTCGCTGCCTACTCCGTTGCAGTTGCCTCGCACTCTTATTACGTTTGAATTGTCCAGCCAGTCGCGCATTATTGTCAGCTTCTTCAGCGAAGCATCGTGACTTACAGCTTCATTTACAACGGAATAATATTCCGATTGCGGCTTGCACTCAATGGTTGGTGCCTCTCCTTTGTTAGTGGGCTTCACAACAACGTCCACGCAACCGCCATTCAGCATCAATGGCGACAGATAGGGCTGGAACTCCCATGGTGTGTCGTCCCACGACCATCCGGGTCCCCAGTAGATTGAGTCCATAAAACTGCAATCGACAAACAGGGTGTCTATGGTGGTGCTGTCGCCCACGGTAGCTACCATTGCGTCAAGGTCGCTCTCCGAAAAAAGAGGGTCCATCGACCCCTGCAGGCACAGATTACGCACAGACTCGGTGCGGCTTTCTCCCAAAATGGTGTTTATCGTGTAGTTTACACCCAACCGTTCGAGTGCTACTCCTGCTGTCAGCAGTTTCAGTACCGACGCCGGTCGGCACATCTTTTCTGCACGGTGGCTGTACACGAGCCTGTTGTCGTCAAGGTCGTAGACGGCAACCGAAACATCGCTGTCGTCAAAAAGTTTGTCTGTCAGCAATGAGTCCATTGCCTCGCAGAAGCCCTGCGCCACGATGTTGCCACAGACAAAAAAAGTTATAGAAAATATTGTAAAGAATCTTGTAAAAAATCTCATTTCCCACATTTTCTTGCAAAAATAGTTCACTTTTAGGGAAAAAGTGACAATATTTTCTCTTATTTGTCCCTACTTAGCCCCTTTTTCATCTTGAATTTTGTACTTTTGCAGCGGAAAAGCAACCCCGCCGGTAAACAACGACAAGGCTGCAATAAAAAATCATCCGTTGCAATATGGTTAAGAAATTTGATTTTCTTGTCATCGGCTCAGGAATAGCCGGTATGAGCTTCGCCCTTAAAGTGGCGCACAAAGGCAGCGTAGCCCTTGTTTGTAAAACTACGCTCGAAGATGCCAATACCTATTTTGCGCAGGGAGGCATAGCATCTGTTACCAATCTTCTGGTTGACGACTTCGACAAACACATAGAAGACACCATGATAGCCGGCGACCACATAAGTGACCGCACAGCTGTGGAAAAGGTGGTGCGCGAGGCGCCCGAACAGATAAGACAACTGATAGAGTGGGGTGTTGACTTCGACAAAAACGACAAAGGTGAATTTGACCTGCACCGCGAAGGTGGTCACTCGGAACACCGAATACTGCACCATGCAGACAGCACCGGTGCCGAGATTCAAGAGTCGCTCATCAAGGCTCTGCGCAGCAATCCCAATATAACCATTCTCGAGCATCACTTTGCGATAGAGATACTTACGCAGCACCATCTGGGCATAAACGTCACCCGACAGACCCCCGACATCGAGTGCTACGGAGCCTATGTCCTCGACCTCAAGACCAATCGTGTCGACACCTTCCTCAGCAAGGTGACATTGATGGCTACCGGTGGTTGCGGTGCAGTCTACCAGACAACAACCAACCCCCTTGTTGCCACAGGCGACGGCATTGCAATGGTCTATCGTGCCAAAGGAACCGTAAAGGATATGGAGTTTGTGCAGTTCCATCCCACTGCGCTCTACAACGTAGGCGACCGCCCATCGTTCCTCATCACCGAGGCAATGCGCGGATATGGCGCTGTGCTGCGCACAATGGATGGCAAGGAGTTTATGCACAAGTACGATGCACGTCTGTCGCTTGCTCCGCGCGACATTGTGGCGCGTGCCATCGACAACGAAATGAAAAACCGAGGCGAGGACTTTGTCTATCTTGACGTCACTCACAAAGACCCCGAAGAGACAAAGAAACACTTCCCTCACATCTATCGCAAATGTCTCTCTTTGGGAATAGACATTACCAAAGATTACATACCCGTGGCACCTGCCGCCCACTATCTGTGCGGAGGTATAAAGGTCGACCTTAATGCTGCGTCAAGCATTCATCGTCTTTATGCGGTGGGCGAATGTTCATGCACAGGCCTGCACGGTGGCAACCGCCTTGCAAGCAACTCGCTGATAGAGGCTGTGGTATATGCCGATGCGGCAGCGCGACATACACTTTCTACCATCGACAACTACACCTTCAACGAGGCAATCCCCGAATGGAACGACGAAGGAACGAAGATGAACGAAGAACTTGTGCTTATAACACAGAGCCTGCGCGAGGTGGGACAGTTGATGAGTACATATGTGGGCATTGTCCGCACCGACCTTCGTCTGAAACGTGCCTGGGACCGACTCGACCTTCTCTACGAAGAGACCGAGGAACTCTTCAAACGCAGCGTCATCAGCAAAGAGATATGCGAACTGCGCAATGTTATCAACGTAGGCTATCTGATAATGCGTCAGGCAATGGAACGCAAGGATAGCCGCGGACTGCACTATAACCTCGACCACCCCCGAAAAGATTAATCTCACACAAACATCATAATATAGGCAACCATATATCATCATGGAATGGTTAAACAGCATATTCTTTGAACATACACCACTTCAGGCCGTAGTAATTCTTTCCCTCATAACAGCCATAGGTCTGGGACTGGGCAAATTGCGCTTTTTCGGTATTTCACTGGGAGTTACATTTGTCTTTTTTGCAGGAATCCTCGCCGGACACTTAGGACTCTCCATTGACCCTAAAATGTTGACATATGCCGAGAGTCTTGGTCTTGTGCTGTTCGTCTACGAACTTGGTCTGCAGGTGGGACCGGGATTCTTCAGCTCCTTCCGACAAGGAGGTATACAGCTCAATTCACTTGCACTGGGAGTAGTGATGCTGGGTACACTGATGGCTGTTGCAATCAGCTGTACGACAGGAATTCCCATGAGCGAAATGGTGGGTATCCTCTGTGGTGCAACAACCAACACTCCTGCACTTGGAGCTGCACAGCAGACCCTTAAAGAGATGGGACTCTCGTCCACAGGTGCTGCTCTGAGCTGCGCTGTCACCTATCCGTTGGGTGTTGTGGGTGTTATTCTAGCCATGCTTGCCGTTCGCAAGCTTTTTGTCCGTCCCTCCGACATAGACAATGGTGAACACGAAGTTTCCAATCAGACATTCATTGCTGCATACGACGTGCAGAATCCGGGAATATTCAATCAAAGCATAAAGCAGGTAGCCATGCTCACTCACACGAAATTCGTTATTTCGCGTCTGTGGCGTGAAAACAAGGTAAGTATTCCCACATCAGAAATGTTGCTCAAGAAGGACGACCGTCTGCTGGTGGTGACAACCGAGAAGGATGCGCCTATGTTGACTGCGCTCTTCGGACAGATGGAGGCAAAGGACTGGAACAAAGAGGATATCGACTGGAATGCCATCGACAGCAAACTTGTATCGCGTCACATAGTCATCAGCCGTTCCGAACTTAACGGAAAAAGGCTCGGCTCGCTTCGTCTGCGCAACAGCTACGGCATAAACATCAGCCGTGTCACTCGCAACGGTGTGCATCTGCTTGCCACTCCCCGATTGATTCTTCAGCTTGGCGACCGTCTGACGGTTGTAGGTGAGGAGAAGGCCATCGAAAACATTGAAAAACTGCTGGGTAACACATCTAAAACCCTAAGCGAACCCAATCTCGCTGCTATATTCATAGGTATTGTGCTTGGATTGATACTCGGTTCCATACCCATTGCCATTCCCGGAATGAGTACTCCCGTGAAACTGGGACTTGCAGGTGGCCCCATCATCGTGGGTATACTTGTAGGCTGCTTCGGTCCCCGTTTCCATCTGGTGACATACACCACACGCAGCGCCAACCTTATGTTGCGTGGAATAGGACTCTCGCTCTATCTTGCCTGTCTGGGACTTGATGCAGGTGCCCATTTCTTCGAGACAGTCATGCGTCCCGAGGGTGCATTGTGGATAGCTCTTGGTTTTATAATTACCTTTGTGCCTGTTGTTGTGATGGCTCTCATAGCCATGCGTGTCACCCGTTTGGATTTTGGCAGCACTTGTGGAATGTTGTGCGGTAGCATGGCCAACCCTATGGCATTGAATTATGCCAACGACACACTGCCGGGTGATAATCCTGCTGTCAGCTATGCAACCGTTTATCCGCTTGCAATGTTCTGTCGTGTGATTATCGCGCAGATTATAGTCATGCTGTTTGTTTAACATCAGAAATATGTGCTTAATAGTTGCTTGTGGATTTAATAGTTCTTTAATTACCGAAATAACCTATTAAGCATAGTTAACTTAAAAATGACGCTGTGTCATAATGTGCAAACTGCTACGTTGCTCATCAATTTCGGATTTGGTCATGTACTTCCGTACACTCCCTTCATCCTTAATTTCAGCGCCTTGCATTTTACACATTCTTACCCAGCTAAAGAGGGTGTGCCGAAGTTTTGCATTTCGACACACCCTCATACTAAAATAAATTCTACCCTCTATCAGCAAAGTTAACAAGATACCTCTTTTTTCTTTTATATCAGTTACAAACTTTTACGAAACTCAGAAGGTGATATGCCGGTGAGGTTTCTGAAAAAGCGTGTAAAGTGGTTGGGGTAGTTGAATCCCAGCCGCGATGCGATTATGTTAATAGATAATTGCGGGTCGGCAAGCAGCGACTTAGCCTTTTCCATAATCTTGTTGCTGATATACTCCTTTGCGGTTATTCCAAGTTCATGCTTTACTACATCGCCGAAATAGTTTGCCGACAAATGGAACTGTCCGCTGCACCATGCAACATGTGGCGGCCCGAACCGTCGGGGCAGTTCGCTCCCATCTGCCAGATAGCTGTCGAGCATGGAATCGAGCTGACGCACAAGTTCCGAAGCACGGACTTTTCTGGTGTCGAACTGGCGGTCATAGAACCTTCTGCAATAGCTGAGAAGCTGTCCTATTCCCAAACGCAGCATATGTCCTGTAAATTCATCGCCCGGCGCGTGTAATTCTGTCAGAATTGTGTTGAAACAGTTTGACATTATACGACGTTCGCCTTCATAAAGCTTCAGTGCCTCGAATACCTCATAATCGAAGAAATTGAACATGTAGAAATCCCTTCCCAGTCCAGTGTTTATTATCAATTCGGGGCGGAATACAAGCATCCATCCTTTTGGACGCACATTGTGGTCAAGCTCCATGCTCATCACATGTCCCGGCTTCATTGTGAAAGCCGTTCCTGCCTGATAGCGCATGCATGAATTGCGCAACCTCAATTCACCAAAATCGGCATCCATCAATACCACGCAGTACATACCGAAGTCTGTTGGCTCGAACAGCGACTCATCAGCGTCCGCAAGATTACAGACACTCACCTGCGGATGGTATGTAGGCTGTCCGAAAAATCTGTTGAACTGCTCTATGTTCTCTATTTTTCTTATCATGTTTGTAGGTAAATGTGGTACAAAGGTAACCTATATTCCCAAAAATAAGTAAAAATGGTAGCTAGAATAGGTAGATTTTTGGCACAAAAGTAAAAATGGTATTTTTATCAGTAAAAATAGTACACAATCGGGCGGGGATTAATTATACTTTTGGCTCCCGTCTAAAGACAACAGGTAAAATAATAACAAAAATATATAAGGTAAAAGATTATGGCAGTAAAATTTTATCAAGCACAGCATCAGGTGCCACTCGAAATGCACAAGGTGCGCATGGTTCAGAAACTCTCACTCCTTCCCGTTGAAGAGCGTCTGAAAAGAATTCAGGAGGCGGGTAACAACACATTCCTTCTTCAGAACCGAGATATTTATCTCGACATGCTCACCGATTCAGGTGTGAATGCCATGAGCGACTTGCAGATGGCTGCATCGATGCGTGCCGACGACTCATACGCCGGTTCCGAAACCTTTACACGTGTAAAGGATGCAATTAAAGAGGTGTTCGGCACAGAAAATGTTTTGCCCGCACACCAGGGACGTGCTTGCGAGAATATTCTTGCATCGGCATTTGTTAAACCCGGACAGGTGGCTATAATGAACTTCCACTTTACCACTACCAAGGCTCACATTACCCGCATAGGCGGTACTATTGAAGAGGTTATTGCCGAGAAGTTCCGTAAGGACTTCGGCGACAGCCTTTAATTCAAATATTAACTTCAAAAAACATTTGAAATCAATAAAACAATATTCATCTAATTATTAACATTTTTTCTTTAGTCAGAAAGAGGCTGCACAGGAAATGGTGCAGCCTCTTGTCGTATATAAATCATGTAGTTTGGTCTATTATCGTTTGGGGAAACGGAAAAGTATTGCTAAAATCAGCATCACTCCTATGCCCATAGGGTAGTAAAGATGCGGAATAATCTCTATCGGGCTTACCGCTGCCAATCCCGAGGCCATCAGCAATTGCGCTCCATAGGGTATTATACCCTGCACGAAACACGAGGCAGTGTCCATAATGGATGCAGTCTTGCGTGGCGATATTGAATATTTTTTCGACAGGTCGCGTGCAATCGAGCCCACAGTGAGTATGGCAATGGTGTTGTTGGCTGTGCAGAGGTTGGTGAAGGCAGTTAGCAGGGCAACTATTCCCTCTGCTCCACGTTTGGACTTTATTCCTGATGTCAGCACTCGAATCAGATAATCAAATCCTCTCGCCTGGCGTATGATGTTCATCACTCCTCCTGCAAGCATTGTCACAAGTATAAGTTCCATCATTGAACCCAGTCCGTCGCCCATTGCAGTGAAGATAGTGAGGCTCTCCATCGAACCGCATATCACTCCCATAATATTGGCTGCCAGTATGCCAAGCAATAGCACCATCAGCACATTCATGCCCGATATTGCAAGTATAATAACCATCAGATAGGGCAGTGCTTTGTACCACTCGTGTATGTCGTGTGTTGCTGCGTACTCACCGGTGCTTGTGCCAAAGATGTAAATGCACAGCGTGGCAATGGCAGCAGGTACTACAATCAGAAAGTTAGTCTTGAACTTGTCGCTCATCTTGCAGCCCTGGCTCTGTGTGGCGGCAATGGTGGTATCCGAAATAAATGAGAGATTGTCGCCGAAGAAGGCGCCGCCCACAACCACAGCTACCAGCCATGCTGTTTCGCATCCAATCTGCGGTGCCATCACCGTAACCATTGGCGTAAGTGCTACAATTGTTCCCACCGAGGTGCCTATTGCCATCGAAATAAAACAGGAGGCAATAAATATGCCGGCAGGCATAAAATTACTCGGTACCACCTTCATTGTCAAAGCAACCGTTGCATCCACCGCTCCCATGGCCTTTGCCGATGCAGCAAAGATTCCGGCAAGGCAGAAAATCCATATCATATACATAATGTCGGGGTGTGATGCACCTTCGGAAACAACCTTAACCCTGTCGTTGAAACTCTTTCCCTTTAAAAGGAACAGACCATATATTGCCGCTGCAAAAAATGAGACAGTGATGGGCACACGATAGAAATCTCCTGCAAAATAGGCTCCTGCCAAATATATTGTCAGCAATACCGCAATGGGCGATAAAGCCAATAACCCCTTTTTGTTAGATATCATTTTCAAAATCAAATATTTTTAAACCTGTTTGTGTTTCTCTTATAAAAGCGTGTTTGGTTATTGTTCTACAAACTATCCCTGTCGAGCAGTCGCCATGGGTTTGCGATGCGTCGTTTTTCTCCCTTTTTTATCAGTTCTGCCGCTGTGCGCCCCATCAGTTCAAAATCGGTGGTAAGTGTAGTGATTCCTCCAATAAGCACCTCTTTCAACGGAGTGTCGTCCAGGCTCATAAGCCCAATCTCCTCCTTAATCTCCAAGCCTTTTGCAGTTATGCTTTTTATAATTGCCGCTAGGTCGCGCTCCGATACTGCCATGTAGCAGTGTCCGGGGCGTATGTTGTCCATCTCAAACCCCGGTTCCACATATACCGGGAACTGGAATTCTCCGGAGAAACGGTATGCGCCCTCGATGTATCCTGCCGGCATATATTGAAACTTGTCGTTGTAGACTATGTGAAGCGCTTCGTATCTGCGCAGTTTGTCGAGAATAGACTTTAGTCCTTCGTATGAATCGGAGTAGAAGTTCTGATACACTGCTGCGCAATTATTCGTGTAGTTCTGCGGAAAGGCATCAAGCAACAGCAGCCTGTCGGCAGGAAGTTTGTCTATTGTGTGGGTTACATCCCCTTTGAAGTGAGGCATCAGAATATAGTAGTCGAACTTGCCTTTGGCATTGCTTACAAGTGTATCGAAAAGTTCTGCATTGTAGTAGTGGAAAGCTATGCTTATTTCGTATTTGTCCCCAAGATTTTCCAGCAAAGAGCGGTAGAGAGTCTCTTTGTATTGGTTCATTGCGTCGAACAGAGCATATATGCGTAGATTTTCGGTATTGTTCTTGCGGATGACAAAAAAACCCTTTCCGGGAATAGATGTTATGATGTTTCGTTCCTGCAACAGCTTGTATGCCGATAGCACCGTGTCGCGCGATACATTATATTTGCGGCATGCCTCGTTTACCGATAGCAGGCGGCTGCCTATCTTTATCTTCTCGGCGTGTATTGCGTCTGCTATAAATTCGGCAAGCTGGCAATATATAGTACTCGATGTGCCGTCGTTTACTTTAAAAGTTCTGCTTTCCATAATGCTTCGTTATGCTCTGTTATGCTGCAAAAGTAAGTAATTTATATCTAAAAACATTTTTTTGCTCGAATCTTTTGTTCTTAATTTTATTGTGTATATATTTGTGGCATAACAGTGCATAACGGTTTTGCGTAATTCTACATAATATATGGTGTATATGAAAAGAATTTTAATACTTCTGGTACTTATTACGGTGTTGTTGGCAGATGCAACCGCCTCCCGTTGGAACAGCGAAACAAAGAACTGGGCTCTGAATCCTCGTCCGAAGATTGGCGATTGGGGGTTCAATCGTCCCGGCTATCCGCAAGGATTGTATATTCACGGGGTTACAGTAAAGGAGGGCAAGAGGGTTAAGAATCCGGTAATATACGATAATGATGTTTACGACGATGTCTTTGACGATGAGTGGATGTATGCAATGGCGTCGTTGAAGAGAATGAAGATTGCAGCACTGATAGTGACTCCCGTACTTACTGATGGTTGGGGGTTCTCTAAGCCCGATTGGGTAAAAACGGCGTACGACTCGCGCGAAACAGCGCTGCGCAGCGGAATAAAAGAGAAGTTTCTACCGCCAATAGTCATAGGCACCGAGGCTGAGAGTGAAAAGGCCGGCGAGAAGAAACTATCAGAAGCTGCCTACCTTTATGTAAAGATTATAAACGAACAGCATAAGAAAAACCCGGACTGTCCCGTTATTATAAATATAGGCGGACAGGCTGCAACATTGGCATCGGCATTCTGCATCGACCCCTCCATAGCCGACAAGTGCATTGTCTATTATACAGATGTGCGCGTGTACAACGGACACTATGAATGGGCTTCGAAGCTTGTAGCGAAGAATTTCCGCGTCGTAAGCTGGGGACAGGATAATTGGTGGAGCGGCAAACGGGCACAGAACGAGTGGAACGTACTGCCTCGACCGGCAAATGCCCTGGCGCGTGACAACGACAAGAATAGTGGCGAGTGGGCACTGCTGACAGAAATGAATAAACCTATGCTCGACCACATGGTGCATCAGTTTCGCAACCGCGGCGAGTATAGCAACGACATGGATAGGTGGTACGCCGACGGTTACTGTGATGGCGCTTTTATCCATGCATGGTTGCCGGCGATATTTTCGGGCGCAGAATTGCGCGATGTACGTGGCGATGGCACTGAGGCGTTGCATGTAACATCGTTCACAGAGAAGAATGAAGCCATTGTAAAAAAGTTTACGATGGAGATTCTGCTCAATCCAAAAGTGTATAATTGCAAATAAAAATCTATGGATATGAGAAAGTTTTTGTTATTTATATTTACGACCATTTTGTCTTTTGTAACACCATCTGCCGCTAAAAATCTTCCACGTCTGCAAGTGTCAGCTAATGGGCATTATCTGCAAACCTCGGACGGCAAACCCTTCTTTTATCTTGGCGACACTGCGTGGGAACTTTTTCATCGTCTCGACCGCGATGAGGCTCTTCACTATCTTAAGAACCGTGCCGACAAGGGGTTCAACGTCATACAGGCAGTTGCCCTTGCCGAACTTGATGGAGTGGACACCCCCAATGCCTATGGACACAAACCATTGATTGAACGCAATCCCACAGCACCAGCATGCAAGGATGGCGAGCAGAATGACTATTGGGATAACGTGGATTTTATAATAGAAAATGCCAATAAACTGGGGCTTTATGTAGGGCTTTTGCCCACGTGGGGCCGTTGGTGGAACGATGGTAATCCCATTTTCAATGCTCAGAATGCCGAGGAGTATGGCCGCTGGATAGCCCGACGCTACGCGAAATACAATATTATATGGATACTTGGCGGTGACCGTAATCCCGACAGTGGCGACAAGCAGGAGATTATCCGCGCAATGGCACGCGGCATACGCAGTGTGGACAAGGATAATCTCATCACCTTCCACCCCACAGGCTGGCAAACCTCTTCAAAATGGTTCCATGGCGACGGCTGGCTCTCGTTCAATGGACGTCAGAGCGGGCACAACCAGCGCTACAATTCCAATATGCAGATAATGGACGACTTCCGTCGCACGCCGGCAAAGCCCATCATCGAAATTGAGCCGTTGTACGAGGATCATCCGCTCGAATTCAACCCCGACAACGATGGTCACTCATGTTCGTGGGATGTGCGTCGCACCCTCTACTGGAGCGTATTCTACGGCTCGGCAGGTGTAACCTACGGTCATCACTCTGTCTGGCAGATGTACGACAAAGACAAAGGCCCTATAAACAGGCCTTTGATGACGTGGCGCGAAGCTCTTGACCGCCCTGCGGCCGGACATGGTGTCTATCTGAAACGTCTGATGGAGTCGCGTCCCTATTTCTCGCGCATACCTGCACCCGAATTTATTGTAGATGACAAAGTGTGGTCGTCCGTTCCCGGTGCAGGGCGCTACCGCTTTGTGGCAACCATGGACAGCGACGGTTCGTGGGCCATGGTCTATGCTCCGCTTGGTCGCACCTTCTCTGTGAACCTGAAAATGCTCAAAGGCGAAAAACTGGTTGCATGGTGGTACTCTCCACGCACAGGCAAGGCACAGAAAATAGGCAAACTCGCAAACGACGGCTTGCAACGCTCATTCACTCCTCCCGCCGATGGCGAAGCGCTCGACTGGGTGCTTGTGGTGGACGATGTGGCGAAGAAATATCCTGCTCCGGGAAAAAGGTATTAAACAGCCAACAATAGATTACTATTTTACACCCTTATACGCATAGTTGGGTTTTTTGAAAAACCTATAATTTTCGTGCGACTCGCGTTTGAAGACCATGCGGTCGGGAATCTCAATCTCATCGTTCAATTCCACCTTCCACACGAGAGTATTTTTATTTCTCAATTTTAGCGATACTTTCTTGTATCTTGGTTCGCTTCTGCTCCCCACCGGAGAGTGCGAATAGACAGCTTCAACCCTGTTGCCATCGGGCATAGGCATAGAAATGTCGGCCTGCATAGTTCCGTCTCTATCTTCGTAGGGGATAAACAGCCAAGCATACCTGAATTTACCATATACGGATATCAGCAACGAGTCGTTGCGCTCACCAATGTAAAGGCACGAAATGCCCTTTTCGCCTTTGGGCTGCCACATCCATTTGCCTATGAAAGGAGAGGAAGCATTGTAGGCAGTTGCATTATTCTTGAACGATGCGCAGGAGGAAAATATCAACAACAGCACAAAAATATAAAGAACTCTTTTCATGACTACTTATTATATTCTTTATAAACTTCATTTATCACATGAGAAAACTCCATATTTTCGCTATTTTCACGTTTGAACACCATTTGTCGAGGCAGCCCCCAATACCCACCACCTACTGTTAAAAACACTAAAGTGTTTTTATTCATAAGTTTAATTGTAATAGAATCGAAATTAGCAGCCTTGATTTTTGATTCTTCTTTACAATAAACAGCATTTATAGTGTTTCCTTTTTTAGGATTGGCTATACATACATCAGAAATGCCCAAACCTTTTTCATCGTCCATAAAGCAACTTACCCAATTTCCATAATTCAATACTGCGCATATTCCAAGCATTAGCGAGTCATTACGCTCGCCAATAAACATACCAATATTTCTCACACCGTCTTTGTCGTAAACCCATCTCCATGTTCCAACGAAAGGCGATTGGCCTGTTTCTTTCACTTTGTATGTACTATCCTTGTCATACAACTTGGTATACTTTTTTGTCTTAAAAGAAGCACACCCCATAAGAAATAACACCAGTAAGAGTACTGAAAAAACTTTCTTCATAATACAAATTTATTAATATTGGTACTTGCTTTTATATTTTTTCATAAAACCGACAGAATCTGACAATTCATTCAATCGATTCATCCACCCCTTAATATTCTTCAAGTTATTTTGCCAACTATCAACACATTTATCATAATTATTTCTTCTATCTGTTTGAATATCATCAGCAAACAAATCAAACTCCATATCATTTATGGCTTCTAATGTGTTTTTATCCATGCAACCATTAGCAACAATATTATAGCCTCTCATTCGCAGATTTTGTTGCATACGTTCAATAACACCTTCTGCACCGGAATTTATTGTATAATCATTAATCAACATAGCTTTGCGTTTATCTCGTATATACCCCAAATTATATCTATCCCAATGTGCTTTGTATAACTTTTTAGCATCTTCCAATGTCAGCGATTTAATATCCGGTGCTATTCCGGGAACTTTATTTTTGTAATCATTATAGAATATTTTAGTTATTCCATACTTCGTTTCACCACCTGCATCATAAGGACTGTTTGAGTAACCTCCCTCAAATTTAAGAGTTATAGGTATAACCGATTCGAATTTGGCATTGTTCAATTCTTCGAAATACTCACCATAACCTACTCGTTGCAATGGCACGGTATCAAGTCTGCCGTTAAGACCTACTTTTACACCATTCTGCATACGGTCTGCCAATTTTTCGAACTCCCATGGGTCCATATTCAACCTCTTTTTAGGTTGTTCTTCAGCGGGCTTTTGCATTTTATCGTTGTTGTTTTTGGCAAATATGCCATCTGACAACGGTTCTTTACTCCTATTCCAATTGCTATCCAGAAGATAATATTCCGAATCATCTTTCTCGTCACCATACATACTTGGGAAAATCGACCTTAGAGCATCATTTTTCTTCTTTTCCTTTTCCAAATCCTCTCTCTTGTCAGAAATAAACATGTCCATAATTGTAAATACTTTAAATGTTTTTTACAATTATACGACCAGATACCCCGAATCAGTTTGCTTTTTTAACACAAAAACAAAGAGCAATACATCCTTATGCAAATATATATTATCAAATAAGTTTTTACAATAGTAAGTTCGTTTTTTTAAATCTATCTGCTACCGTCAAAAATAGAAAAGTGAAGTAACCCCGAATGTTTAGATAAAAAAACATTCGGGGTTACTTCATTAAGTCAACCTTTTCTATCTCTTTACAGCGGATTGCCGCTTATGGTAACACTTGCCATTTCGCTTCTTTTTACCAGCCATCGGTATACGATGGGAATCACGTAGATGTTCAATAGGGTAGAGGTGAAAAGTCCTCCCAGCACCACAATTGCCATTGGGCTTTGTATCTCATTACCCGATGAAGAGCCGTTCAGTACCATTGGCACAAGTGCAAGCGCTGAAGTGAATGCTGTCATAAGTATCGGAGTCAGACGGTCGGCCGAACCTGCGCTGATAGCCGCTTCAAGTTCCATGCCGTCGGCTCTCAGATGCTGATAGCGCGACACAAGAAGTATTCCGTTGCGTGTGGCAATGCCGAAAAGGGTGATAAGTCCGATGATGGCAGGAATACTCATCACCGCCGATGAGAAATATGTGGCAACGACGCCTCCAATCAGCGCTAGGGGCAGGTTCAGCATCACAACAGCCGACAATCTCATGCTCTTGAATTCTCCGCACAGCAGTGCAAACACAATGCAGAGCGCAACGAATGATGTCAGCCACAGGGTGCGTGCAGCGCTTTGTGCGCTTTCAAACTGTCCGCCGTACTCCAGACGATAGCCCTCGTCCAACGGCAGTTCCTTCTCTAGTTTTGCGATAATGGCATCTACCACTCCGTTGACATTTCCGCCGGTGATGTTGGCCGATACCACAACCTTGCGTTGAACATTTTCGCGGCTGATGGCTGCAGGGCCTCCGCACGAAACAATTTCAGCAACAGCTTCGAGCGGTACCTTCTCTCCGTCGTATGTGTCGATAAGGGCATTCTTTACACCCTCCATGCTGTCGGTGTTGTCGGGAAGCAGACGCAGTATAAGGTCGAAACTGCGCTCCTCCTCATATATCTCACCCAGTTTCTTTCCGGGGAAGGTACTCTCTACAAAGCCATTGAATTGCTCCATGGTTATTCCGTAGTGTGCCAGACGTTCGCGGTCGGCGCGTATCTGTAACTGGGGTGTCTCTACCTGCTGTTCAACGTTCAGGTCGACAACTTCGGGCATATTTCCAAGAATCTCTTTTACTCTGTTTCCCAGTGTGAAAAGTGTACTCAGGTCGGGGCCGAACACCTTTATCGCAAGGTCGGCCTGCGTGCCCGACACCATGTGGTCTATACGGTGTTCCAGCGGCTGTCCCACAGATGTAACCACTCCGGGAATAGTTGCAAGGCGGCTGCGAACCTCTTGCAGGAATTCGCTTTTCGAGCGGTTGTCGAGTACGAAGTTTACATCAATCTCGGCACCGTTTGATGTCTGCGAATGTTCGTCAAGCTCGCCTCGTCCGGTGCGACGCGCCGTGCTTGTCACCTCGGGTATTTCCAGCAGTTCCTTCTCTATCAGCTTGCCTATGCGGTTCGACTCCTCAAGCGATACGCCGGGGCGCGATACAGCCGATATTGTCAGTGCATTTTCGTTGAATTCGGGGAGGAAACTGCGTCCCATGAATGCCAATGCCACAAGCGCCACAATGAACAGCGCAACAGTGGTTGCAATTATCTTTTTCGAATGGCTTAGGGCTCTGTCCAGCGAAGCGCTGTATTTTTTCAACAACCACTGCTCGACCCAGTTTTTACGCTCCTGACGTTGCAGATACTTATCGCCCGACAGCAGCCATTTGCACATCAGCGGAGTGACGGTGATTGCCACCAGCAGCGACATCAGCAATGATATAAGATAGGCTATGCCCAGGGGTTTCAGCATGCGTCCTTCAAGTCCGCTCAGGAAGAACAGAGGCATAAAGGTGACCATGATGATGAGTGTGGCGTGGATGATTGATGAACGTATCTCCGACGATGCCTCGAACACTATGCGGAAAGTGGAAAGTCGCTCCGCCTCAGGGCGTGCATGGTTCTCGCGCAGTCGTTTGTAGACATTCTCGACATCGATGATGGCATCGTCCACCAACGAACCTATGGCTATGCACATACCGCCAAGTGTCATTGTGTTTATATCCATTCCCAGCAGGTACAGTACAATGACTGTTCCCAACAGCGACAGGGGTATGGCAACGATTGATATTATGGTTGTACGCAGGCTCATGAGGAACAGGAACAGCACCAGCACCACGCATACGGCACCTTCGATGAGTGCGCGGCTGACATTGTTTACCGACGAACTGATATAGTCCGATTGACGGAAAATCTTTGTGTCGAGCTTGACATCGGCAGGCAGTGATTTTGCGACGCTCTTCAGGTTGCGCTCTATGTTTTCCGTAACATTCAGGGTGTTTATGCCGGGCTGTTTCGAAATTGACAGGATGACCGATGGAGTGGCATTCTGCGAAGCATATCCCATGCGCACAGCTCCGCCAATGCGTACGTCGGCAACGTCGGCAACCACTATCGGGCGTCCGTTGTGCATCTTCACAAGGGTGTTTCCCAACAGCTCTACGTCGTTGGTACGTCCCATTCCGCGCAGTGCATATTCATTGCCATATTCGCGTACTACACCTCCGGCAGTATTGTGGCTCATGGATGCAGTAGCAGCCTCAAGTTCGTGCATTGTCACACCATAGATTGCCATCTTGTCGACATCTGCAAGCACCTGATACTGCTTGAAGTCGCCACCAATGATGGTTACCTGCGAAACACCTCCTGTGGCAAGGATGGCAGGCTTAAGCACCCATTCGGCAAGCGTACGCACCTCCATCAGCGAAGTTGTGTCAGCCTGCAGTCCTATGAACAATATTTCGCCCATCACACTGGACTGTGGGGCAAGCATCGGGGTGATGCCCGACGGAAGAGCATCGGTCAGCGTCACCAGTTTTTCACTTACCACCTGTCGGGCTTTGTATATGTCGACATCCCAGTCGAATTCCACCCACACAAACGAGAATCCCTGTGACGATGTTGAACGCACGCGACGTACGTTTGTTGCGCCGTTGACGGCTGTCTCTATCGGGAATGTAACCAATCGTTCCACCTCTTCGGGTGCCATTCCTGTGGCGTCGGTCAGCACCACCACTGTGGGCGAGGTGAGGTCGGGAAATACGTCAACCTCTATCTTCTGTGCGCAGTAGATACCGCCAATGGTGACAAGCATCACTGCCATCATTATCGCCAGTTTGTTGTTCAGCGAGAATCGGATTATGGAGTTCAGCATTTTCTTTTCCTCCTTTCCATTAGTGAACGTGACCGGCGTGAGGATCCAGTGCGCCTGTTCCCTGTGCCAGTTTCAACGAGATTGCACCATTGGTGACTATACGTTCACCGCTGTTAATACCGCTGTTTATCCGGGTGTTGCGTCCATCTGTTACTCCGGGGGCAACAAGGCGTTTCTCAAAGAGTATAGGTGTGTGCTGCACAAATACAAAGTAGCGTCCCATCTCCTCGACGAGTGCTGTGTTGGGCACAACTATTCCCTCGCTCTTTTCGGGGGCTATCAGGTACATGTTGACAATGTTTCCGGGAACGACCCCTTTAAGCTCTTTGGCAACCACTGTGACGGGTATCATGTTGCACTCCTGCTGTATGCTGCGCCCTACGCCGGTGATGCGCCCCTTAATCTCGTCGAGCGAGAGGCATGTGCCGTCGTTCAGTTCAATGTTTATGTCGGTGACGTTGCGTAGTGCCTCGGCGTGACGCACCGATACTTCGCAGAACAACTGTACCTCGCCGTCGCGTTGCAGCGTGGCAAGCGGTGTTCCTTCTGCCACGTAGTCGCCACTGGCTACGGCAATGTCCGAAATGTAGCCTGTCACTGGGGCTTTAAGTTCCATCTTGCCGCTGTTGAAGTTCTTTTTCAGATTCTCGTATACGGCCTTTGCCTGCAAGTATGCAGCTTCGGCCGACTGATAGTCGCCCAGGGTGACGATTCTTGTCTTTACAAGCTCCTTTTTGCGCTCATATTCGCCTTTTGTGTAGTTGTAGCGGCTCTCAGCCTCGGCAAATTTTACGGCTGCGTTGTTGTCGGCAACATCGCCTGTCTCAAGGGTGAAAAGTGTTTCGCCGCTTCTTACAGAGGCACCTACTGCTACGCTGTTGTTGTAGCGCACTTTGCCCTCGGTGGCAGCTATCAGGGTGGTTACATTTTCTGGTGCGTTTGTAACCTTGCCAACCCCTTTTATTACTCTGTTTATGGGCTTTGGGGTAATTATTTCGGTTGCAAAGTCTATCTTCCAGCTCTGCTCTTTGGGGAAGGTAACCATGTTGCTTCCGCTTGCATGTGCGCTTTCGTGTGCGTGGTGGTGGTTGTGTTCACCTGCTTCGCACACATTTACCGAAAATGTTGCCTTGTTGCTCTTGCCGGCAACTTCGGCGTCGCAGATAAGATAACCGATTCCGCCTTTGGCAGGGGTTATATGGCAACGATATATGCCGACTGTTTCTCTCTTTGCAACAGCTTTTGATACCGAGCCGTTTACCGAGAGTGTGAATGTTACCTGCTGTTGGTCGAAAGGCTTGTAATCACTTAGTCGGGTTATGTGGGCAATGATGAATGTCTCTTCGCCGGCGTGCATGTTGCCTGCTTCAATTAAAATTTCAAGCGAATCGCTGTATGCCGCCATCATCTGCGGTTCCGATGCTCCATGCTCGTGTGCATGGTCGTGGTCGTGTGAGTGGCTGTGGCAGCTGCCTAAGGTTACCGACAGCAGCAGCGCCAATGTGTATAATATGATGTTTTTCATTTGACTTTACTGTTTGATTGTGTGGATGTAATGTTTACTTGCGATTTTCAAAGAGTTGAATATCAAACAGTCGGCGGTGCGCGCAGCGCAGCTGGGCCCCGTTGCCGGTCGGGTATTTTGGGAATCTTGCAGTGTGGGCGGATGTCGCCCGCTTCGGGTGCAAACACCATTGTCATGCACTCTGCAATGCAAAATGGCGATGGTTCGCAGTTTATATAGCTTTTACTCTGCTCAAATTCATCGTCCGGACAAACTGTGTAGAACAGGTCGCTGTCAGGGCACTCCGCATCGTGGCGGTGGTGGCTGTCGGCATCGTTGTTGTCACACTCTTCGATACCTATGTGTATTGTGGCAACACAACTGAGTGTTTCCGGCAGGTGCAGAGCATGGTGGTGATGCGGCAATATCTTAATGCTCAGCAATATGACTATTGCTGTAAGCACCAATGAACAGGATATTGTACGCATCGCTCTGAGCATCTTTCTATCTGTTTTTATAGTTTTCGGCCCACTCTTTCTCTATGTAGTTGTCGACAAGTGTGCAGGCATGTGCGCTGAAGTCAAGTCCGCATCTTATTATCCTGTCCCACTTCTCGGCTGTCAACGATTCTATTTCGTCGCGTCTTGTTGCGCTCTCCATCATGCCGTAGACCACTCCCGCATTGAAATTGTCGCCGGCTCCCACGCTGCTCACCACCTCTACGGCAGGTACATTGTAGTCTGTTGTGTGGTTGCGGGTAAAAAGTTTTACTCCGTCGCCACCATGCGTGCAGATGAAGTTGGGACAATAGAACTTTATCTTCTGCTTGTATATTTCAGCAGCGTCGTCAAGGTCATACAGCACCTTGAAATCATCTATCGAGCCGCGTACAATGTCGGCGAACTCCAGATTCTCAATGAGTGCTTCGCTCAGTTTCAGTTTTTCCGCTTCGTGGTTCTTACGGAAATTAACATCGTAATAAAGTATTGCTCCCCGGCTGCGTGCATACTCCAGAAACGCTTTTACTTTGTTGCGCAGCATGGGGTTAAGCACAAAGTATGAACCATAGAGAACAATGTCGTCGGCCTCTATTGGTGGAAAGTCTATCTCGAGATGGTCGTTGCAGCTCTCTTTGTGAAAAATATATTCCGCATCATTGTTCTCGTTGAGAAAGGCAAGGGCGATGGGCGATTTTGCATCGCGGAAACGGTAGAGATATGCTGCGTTAACGCCACTCTCTTCAAGACCGGCTGTGATAATCTTGCCTACGTGGTCGTTGCCTGTTTCGCTCACCAGGATGGCGTTGACACCTATGCGTCCGAGCGAAATTATGCTGTTGAACACCGAACCGCCCGGTACGGCTTTCACAGGCTGATTGTTCTTGAAAATTATATCGAGTATAGTCTCTCCTATTCCTATTACTTTCTTCATTTTTCGCTGATTATCTTTTTCAGTTGGTCGAAGTTGTCGGCTGTGGCAAATCTCTCATATGCATTGTTGCGCAGGAATCCGCCTCTGCCGTATTCGTCGAGCAGTGCCAGCAGACTGTTCCAGAATCCGTTGACATTGTAGAAAACCACCTTTTTGCTGTGGTAACCTATTGTGGCTGCTGCCATCACATGAAAAACCTCGTCGAGTGTGCCTACACCTCCTGGCAGTGCAACAAATTCCTCAACCCCATCACGGACGGCGCGGTTCTGCCCATCCTGCACCTGAA
>CAJGDX010000010.1 GCA_904502185.1 uncultured Bacteroidaceae bacterium
GCACAGAAGTTCAAAGCCTTTGAACCATCCTCGAGTGTAATCTCAGCCGACTGGGGCGATGCAATATTACGCTCTTTCTTGTAAAGACCGGCCTCTTCGATAGCAGCCAGTTCATCCTTTAAATACTGTTGAAATTTACCGTACATTTTATTTATATTTTAAATGGGTTACATTCCATATTCCTTACAATCTACAAAAATACTTTTTTCATTCACAAATGCCAAAAAAAAGTGCCAAAAAGAGAAAGCAATTTTCACAATTCACATTTTAACACTCCGCACAGAAAAAAAGAGAAAAAAAGAATACGCAAAATTTAAAAACCTGTGTATCTTTGCAAGAAGTAATGTAAAAAAACATTCAACAACAAATATAATTCACAAAATGAAAGCGTTAGTTAAGAAAGAAGCCCAGAAGGGCATTTGGATGGAAGAAGTTCCCATGCCCGAAGTAGGCGTTAACGATGTGCTTATTAAGATAAAGAAGACCGCTATCTGTGGTACCGACCTGCACATCTACAAATGGGACGAATGGAGTCAGAAGACAATCAAGACACCCATGACCATCGGCCACGAGTATGTTGGTGTTGTAGCAGAAGTTGGTCCCGGTGTACGCAACATCAAGGTTGGCGACCGCGTAACAGGTGAAGGACACATTGCATGTGGTCACTGCCGTAACTGCCGCCGTGGTTTGCAGCACATCTGCGAGAACAGCATCGGCGTAGGTGTTAACCGTGACGGTGCATTTGCTGAATACCTCTGCATCCCCGAATCAAACGTTGTGAAATTGGACGACCGCATCTCTGACGACATGGCAGCCATCATGGACCCCTTCGGCAATGCTACCCACACTGCACTTTCGTTCCCCCTCCTGGGCGAGGACGTACTCATCACAGGTGCAGGTCTTATCGGTACAATGGCTACTGCTATCGCTAAATTTGCAGGTGCAAAGAACATTGTTGTAACCGACCTCAGCGACTATCGTCTTGACATCGCAAAGAAGATGGGTGCGACCTGCACAGTAAACGCTTCTAAGGGCGAGACAGTACAGGGCGCAATGGAGAAACTCGGCATACGTGGTTTCGACGTAGGTCTGGAAATGTCAGGTGCCCCCGTTGCTTTCCGCGAAATGGTTGCAAAGATGTACAATGGTTCAAAGATTGCTCAGCTTGGTATTCTTCCTCCCACAACAACCGTTGACTGGAGCGAGATTATCTTCAAGGCACTTACCATCAAGGGTATCTACGGACGCGAAATGTGGGAAACATGGTACAAGATGGAGCAGATGCTCGTTTCAGGTCTTGACCTTACTCCCGTAATCACACATCACTTCCCCGTTGCTGAGTTCCAGAAAGGTTTCGACGTAATGGAGTCAGGACAGTGCGGTAAAGTTATCCTCGACTGGGAATAATTTTTGCCAGCAAAAATTATCGACAAGGTGAGCAGCAATAGTCGCGCGAGGGCGGATGAAATGCGCGCCGCGCGGGATGCGAATAGCGAACCTTGTCAATAATACATTATCGACAAGGTGAGCAGTAAAAGGTTGCGAACAACGAACCTTGTCAATAATATAATATATTATCGACAAGACCTGTTACTAAAAGTCACATAAATAAATTCAGCCTTGACTTCAGTGGAAGTCAAGGCTGAATTTATATAACGAGATATCGGTGTCCGGTAAAAGTTTAAAAGGGTATAAAAGTGTGTCTCAATTTGCAGTATTTATGCGGTTCCATCCATAGCATTTGTAACTTAAAACTCAACCGGCACCGTAAGCATCACAGCCGAGAGGCCGGCTGTTTTTCGGATTAAGTGTGAAGGTTTGTGCAAACGAGCGTAACGCAAGTTTACTTGCAAGTTACAAAGCGAGTGCAGCCAAAGCTCGCCAAAGGCAATGACTGTCTGAGCGTGAGTTATACGCACAAAGTGCGTATAACTGAACGAGTTCCGCAGCACCCGAAAAACTGACGAAAAGACTCGAGCGACAAGGCTCGCCACCGACTGAAGAATGTTGCCGAAAAGGCAACTTCTGAACAAAGGCAGAGCCGCCTGATGCGTCCCGTGTGCCGGGGCTTTTGCTTCTTTTGCCCGGCAAAAGAAGGGTACAGAAATTACTGCCCAAAATGATTGCAACCAAAAATTAAGGGTAAAACAGACTTTTGAACTCCTCCGTCTTCAACCGCTGACGCGTTTGATAAACCTCGCAAATTCGGCACTCCTTTGGAAAGGAAGTTAGTTCCAACCATTGCACTCAAATTTGCATCAACAAAGGAGTAGGGGCTTATACTGACTTAAATATCGAATTTTAAAAGGATTAAATATGTTTACTGGACACCAATAATAACGAGGCACATAGACTAACGACCAGAAGCAACACATGCCTCATACTTCCGCAACCCCTCAAGAGTATCGCTGAACTCGATGGCACCACCCGAAGCCTCACGAGCCTTACGCATGGATATACTTATATTACGTTCGTGCAATGGGAATCTCTCAGTGTCAGCCACTACTACCCTAGCGGAATCCACACCCAGCATATCGCAATAGGCGCACGCAGTCTCATAGGTATTCAAGGTATTCTCTGCGCCGAAATTGTAAACCCCAGCGGGCAGCGAAAAAGTATGGGGAAGATTTTCAACCACCTCATCAATCCACGTTATTCCACGATATTCGCGCGTGGCGAAGCTCAAAGTTCTGTTTTCTTCAACAGCACGCTTTATATTCAGTACAAAATTATCGTGGACAGGCAAACCGGCGCATCTGCTGTCGTACATCCATGTTGCACGAAGCGCCACACTGCAGTCACACAATTCCAGCGCCCTCTGTTCGGCTAAAAGTTTATGACGTCCATAATGGTTTTCAGGCATTACAGGCACATCCTCATCGAGCAATCCCTTTTCACGGTTTCCATTATACACCTGGTCTGAAGAGAAAAAGAGAAATTTTGCACCGTAACGGGCAGCAACTATCGCCAGATTCTCAACCCCCTGGACATTTGTTGCATAGCTCTCCTCGGGGTGCTGTTCGCAATAACCGGTATTTGAAATAGCAGCAAGATGCAGGATCACCTGCGGACGATGCTCTGCCACATACTGCTCCAGCATCTGCGGCGAAGTAATATCAAACTCGGAATGAGAGGGCGTAAGCAGTTCATACCTATCGTGCATAGCCCTGACGAAACGGCTACCCACAAACCCGCTTGCACCTGTCACCAATACTCTTTTCATTTCAGAACCCATTTAAAGTAAAAGAATATATAAAAAGCAATAGCCTCATACAAAACATATAGCGCCAAAACTTTCATTTCGGCGCTATATGTTTATCGAGTTTCAACGATTAATCATTGTTTATCTCTTTGATGTCAACCTCTGTCTTAGACTCTCCGAGGAGGTAACGGCAGAAGTGGTCGGCCATCTTCCAGAAGAAGTATTCGTCCATGTCGCTGAACGAATGACGCTGACCGGGGAGCAACAGGATGTCGAAACGTTTGTTCGCTCTAATCAACGCGTTAATCACGCGGATAGTGTTGGCAGGGTTAACGTTGTTGTCCATGTCACCGGTGACAAGCATCAGGTGTCCTTTAAGACGGCTTGCAAGTTCCTGGTTGTTGCTGATGCGATAAGCGAATGTTGTATCCTTCTCGGTGATAACCTCTTTGATACCATGGTGTTTCTCGCTCCACCAACGGTTGTAGATGCGGTTATCGTGGTTACCGGCACATGAAACAGCAGCCTTAAAGAAGTCGGGATAGTAAAGGATAGCAGCTGTAGACATGAATCCACCACCTGAGTGTCCGTGAATACCTACGCGGTCGCCATCGATGAACGAGTGACGGGCAATGAGCTGCTGTGCAGCAACCTTCTTGTCGGCAAGACCATAGTCGCGCAAGTTGCCATAACCGAAGTTGTGGTACCATTTTGAACGGTTGGGGTGACCACCACGGTTACCGATGGTGATGACAATGAATCCCATCTGTGCAAGGCGGTCGATGCGGTTCATACCTGACGACCAGCTCTCGTTCACAGCCTCGGTCTGAGGACCGGGATATACATACTCGATCAAAGGATAGCATTTTGTTGAATCGAAGTCGAAGGGTTTGTACATTACACCATAGAGGTCTGTGATGCCATCGGCAGCCTTCACCTTGAAGCGCTCGGGATATTTGTAGCCGGCATCGAAAAGACGTGAAAGGTCGGCTGTCTCAAGGTGAGCAAGCTGTTTACCCGAACCGCTGTAAATAATAGAGGTAGGAACAGTATCCACACGTGAGCTGTTTGCAACAAATGCGCTACCATCCTCGGCAACAACGAAACGTCCGTTAAGGTCGCCCTTGTCGAGCTGTTTCAGACCCTTGCCGTCGTAACCAACACTGAAGAGGTGTGTGTAGTAGGGATTCTCACCCTCGTTATATCCGTTGGCTGTGAAATATACCTTTTTCTCTTTGTCGTTGACAGCAACTACCTCGTCCACGTGGAATGCACCCTCGGTGATGGGGTTAAGAAGGTTGCCGTTCATGTCGTAGAGATAGAGCATTGCCCAGCCTGTACGCTCAGACCACTGGATGAAGTTCTTGCCATTGTTCACAATCTTTATCTGACGTGACTCGATAGAGGTGTTCATCTCCTCGTGTACGATGGTGATGGCGCTGTCTGTCTCGACATTGACGCGGCACACCTCGATTTTCTTGAGGTCACGGCTTGTACGCTGGAAGTAGAACTCCTTGTCTGTACCCAACCATACACGTTTGTAAGGTCTTTCGTACATCTTTTCCAGTTTGTAGGGATTGCGGAAAAGCTCTACTGTCTGCTCCTTGAACTTGGCAATGTTGATGAATTTGCTGTTCTTCTTATCCATGTCGAAGAGCTCCATTGTTGTGATGGGACCGGGCTCTCCGGGCATCTGATATTTGTATGTTTCGAGTGTGGGACGGGGTGAGCTCAATGAGTTGATAACCCAGAAATTCTTCACCATTGAATCCTTCTGATGCAACATCACAAAGTAGCGTGAGTCGGGTGACCACAATGCGTTTACGCCAAAACGGGCAGTGCTGTCCACCTTCTCTGTACCTACGGGATGCCATGCGTAGCAACGTCCGGGCTTGCCGTTGGTAGTAAGCTGATGCTCTACCACTGTCGAGTCCTTGTCCCAGATGCGAAGTTTCTCAAGATCCTCGATAGACATGTACCAGAGGTTCCAGTTCTTTTCGTAAATGACATACTTGCCATCGGGCGATACGTTTGCCCATCCGGGGTACTGGGGATAGAGGTCGTCTATCTCATCCTTTGTACGCTCGATGAGTTTCCCTGTTTCGAGGTCATACTCGAAATTGAAATATTTGTTCTCTTTCTGATTCTCCTTTTTAATCTTTGCAATTTTTGCAGTGTCGTTACGCTCCCAACGTTTGAGCTGTTTGGGGATTTCAAGGTTCGACTGTATGCCCATGCGTACGTAACGGTCCTCGCGCAACTGAACATCTCTCAAGGGGAGGTGCTGTGCATCGTAGGGATCACCGGTCTTCTCGCTAATCTCGGCAGCAAGTTTTGCCATGTCCCACATCTCCTGCTTTTTACCACTCTTGGCATCTACAATATAATAGCGTGTACCATCCTCGTATGTCCATGAATACCAGAATCGCTTGCCATCAGAGAACCAATGAGGGTTAACGGATGTAGATTTCACCATGCGGCCTATCTTCTTAGGCGAAAATCTCTCGGCAAGTGCATAGTTGGGACGCACTCGCTTGCAATCTTCACTCTTCGCATCGCCGTTTGCCTGTGCTGTGAGGGCAAACAGAGGAAGAGCCAGTAATAGAAATAACTTCTTCATTTTTTGTCTGTTTATATTATTTTTTCTTTTTGAGTTCGAGTTTTGCAATACCTCCGGTAGAAGTTTCCTTATAAAGAAGAGGAAGGTCGTGACCTGTGTCGCGCATAACCTCAACAATGTGGTCGAAGGCAATCTTGTGCTTACCGTCCGACAGCATTGAGTAGGTGCAGGCATCGAGTGCGCGCGATGCTGCAATGGCATTACGCTCGATACAAGGCACCTGAACAAGTCCGCACATAGGGTCGCAGGTAAGTCCCAGATGGTGTTCGAGTCCCATCTCTGCCGCATACTCTATCTGGTTGATTGTTCCGCCAAAAAGCTGACAGGCAGCAGCTGCCGCCATCGCACATGCGACACCAACCTCGCCCTGACATCCAACCTCAGCACCCGAGATTGAAGCATTCTCCTTAACGATGTTTCCTATGAGACCGGCTGTAGCAAGCGCTCTGAGGATACGAGGCTCGCTGAACTGGTAGTTGTCGGCAAGATGACGCAACACTGCAGGAAGTACTCCACAAGAGCCACATGTGGGTGCAGTCACCACTGTAGAACCACTGGCATTCTCTTCGGATGTAGCAAGAGCAAATGCGTAGACACGTGCCTTGCTGCGCACAGAAGAACTGTATGAATTAGACTTCAGCAAATAGGTACCGGCCTTGCGTTGCAGTCCGAGTCCGCCGGGAAGCACTCCCTCGTGTTCAAGGCCACGGGCAATTGTAGCCTGCATTGTATCCCATACCTCTTTGAGAAAATCCCAAATTCCGGGACCCTCGCACTGCTCGACATATTCCCAAAAACCACAGCCTGTATCGTCGCTCCACTGCATTATGTCGTGCATTGTAGTCAACGGATAGATATCAGCATCGCTCTTGGCTGTCTGCTCGTTGGCAAGCTCACCACCACCGACACTGTATATAATCCATTCGTCAATGACTTTTCCATCTTTGATGCCTTCGAACTTCATACCATTGGAATGGAACGGCAAAAAGACTTCCGGTTCCCATATAATTTCCAGCGGAGCAATTGGTTGCAACACATTGATGATTGCAACGTCTGTCATGTGACCACGTCCGGTAGCAGCAAGACTGCCATACAATGTCACGCGATAAGAGTCTACCTCTTTGCAACGTTCAGCAAACTTTATTGCTGCGCGGTTGGGTCCCATAGTATGACTGCTCGATGGGCCGAGACCAATACGGAATAGTGAGCGTAGGGATTTCATATTATTAATCTTTTGTGCGTAAATATTCTAATTTAGGCAAAATTAATGCAAACTGCGCTCAATGCAAAAAAAATACCAATATTTTATAGCGGCAAAGGAGATTTTATACGTAAGACACAAAGTTCTTTTGGTGTTTGCATTATCTTTGCACAATAAAACGACATACAGCAATGCCTTTTAACAGATTACATATATTACTTTTCGCAGCATTGTTTGCCTGCACCCGTTTGGTATACGCACAGTCAAGCAGCTACATGAACTACTTTGCCGAACTGTCAGCTGTTGCCACTGACGGAAAGAACGCACCCTATTGGCTCACTGCCAATCGCCAGGGTATCACGTCTGCCGAAAAGAGCAGTTACTATGGCCGTTACGGTCTTGAATATGGAGGCAAATTCTCAAACAACAAATTCGGATATAAGCTTTTGGGCGACATTGTCACTGCCCACAACAACAATGCCGACTTTTTCGTGCAGCAGCTCTACGGCGAAATATCGTGGTGCTGGCTCACACTGAGTGTAGGCAGCAAGGAGCACTTCTCCGAAACACGTATACACCCGACTCAGTTTACAGGCAGCGACATTATTGCCAACAATGTAAACAGCCTCTTCCCCAACCTCGGCTACAACCGGCTGACAATGCTCAGCAGTGGCGGAATGACATACAGCGGCAACAGCCGTCCCATTCCACAAATACGTCTGGAGATTCCCGAATACATTCCCTTTCCCTGGACAAAAGGCTGGTTGAAGGTACGCGGTCACATTGCCTACGGTCGCTTCACCGACGACAACTTCCAAAAGAAATTCACCGAGGGCAACGACATCACCATATACGGCAAAAACATCCTTTACCACAGCAAAGCCGGATTCATAGAGATTGGAAAAGCCGAAAAATTCCCTTTGCTGTTCGAAGGTGGTCTTGAAATGTACACTCAATTTGGTGGCGACCTTTACACCCACGGCGAAGGGCTGAAAGTATCCATGCCCACCACCCTTGCCGACTACTGGAGAGCATTCATCCCACTGGGTGGAAGCGACGACACCCCAACTGTGGAACAGACAAACATTTCGGGAAACATGATGGGCAGCTGGCACGCAGCATTCACCGTACCGACAAAAAACATGGACATCAGAGTATATGGCGAACATATGTTCGAGGACTTTTCGCAGCTGTTCTTTTTTGAGTATCAGAGCGACAGACACGGCGATAGAAACATCATATACTATCCGTGGAAAGACATGCTCTACGGCATCAGAGTTACAAACAAGTCAAACATACTGCCATTTATTTCAGCCGTACAGTATGAATATCTGACCACTAAAGACCAGAGTGGTGCTCTCTACCACGACCCGAGCGACAGATTCAGCGAGCAGATGGATGGCGTTGACAACTATTACAATCACGGATTCTACCCGGGCTGGCACCATTGGGGCATGGGCATGGGCAACCCCCTGATAATATCGCCCGCATACAACGACAACAGCAGTCTTAAATTTCGCAGCAACCGCCTTATTGCCCACAACGCAGGCATCAACGGCACGCTTGAATCGCTAAAATTGCCACTCGCCTACCGTCTGCAATATACATACAGCGAAAACTGGGGAACACACATCAACCCCTTTGAAACAAAGAGATACTCAACATCGTTGCTCGGGGAATTCACATACGCCCCCAAAGATTGCTCATGGCTCGGCAGCATAGCCATTGCCTACGACAAAAGCAATTTCATTGGCAACAACCTTGGAGTGATGTTCACAATATCAAAAGTTGGAGAAATTTTCGGAAAATGAAAAAAGGGATAATATCAATACTTCTGTGCATTGTAGCACTGACTGCCTGCGACAAGGCATATATAAACGGCGACCTCGACGGAATGTGGAAACTGCAGCAGGTAGAGAGTAGCAGTACAACACACTACCCCACAGATATATACTACTCGTTCCAGCGCCATCTTACACAGATAAGCAAACACTACGAAGAGAAACTGCCACTGCGATACTTAGGCAACCTGTATTACCATGGCGACACTGTTACCATGAGCGGCTTCCGCAAATTCCTTGAGGAAGAGATTGTTGCATCGCCCGAAATATTAGAGGCTTTTTACCTTTACAACGACAGCACAGTATTCATCATCGAAAAGCTCAATGACGAAACACTGATAATGAGCAGCGATGATAGACGTTACACATTACGCAAGTGGTAAGGAAGGAAACTACTTCTTGTAATTCTCGTACACTTGCATCATGGTATCTACAGAGGATTTCCAACTGTAATTCTCTACAACATGTCTGCGTCCCTCCTGCCCCATATTGCGGGCCATAGAGGCATCGTTCAACAATGCTATAATTTTCTCGGCGGCAGCCTCGGCGTCCTCACGCGGAACAATAAAACCGGTAGTGCCATCCTTTACAACCTCACGGAAACCATCTGCGTCAGACACTACAACAGGCACCCCGCACGCCATTGCCTCAATCACAGCAACACCAAAGCTCTCGTTGCGCGACAAAGCCACAAAAACATCCATGCGAGAGATAAATTCCGGAACCTTATCATTGGCAATGCGACCGACAAATTCAACATTTTCTCTGACACCCAGTTCTACACACAACGCTTCAAGTGCCTCGCGTTCCTTACCCTCACCGGCAATAATAAGTTTCAGTTTTTTGCCGGACATAGCCTTTTTAACCAAGGCAAAAGACTTAATAAGAACATCTATTCCATAAACCGGAAGCAAAGTCTTCACAGTACCTATAACTATCTCATCGACCTCCCTATCGACCACTTCCGGAGAGAATTTCTCTATATCAACTCCAAAAGGAGTTATAAGAGGCTCTTTATCGGTATACAGTTTTGTTTCGGCCGACATCACATGACTGGTAGAAAGGATGACATCAGCACGCGACAGATTGTACTTTAAAATCCAACGATGCAAAGGGGATATACGTGGGAAATAATAGACATCGCTGCCCCACATTGAAATTATATATGGATGCTTGCCTGTCAATGCTCCCAAAAGACCATAGCTGGAAGCAAAATGTGCATGGACAAAATCAGGAGCAAACTCCTTTATATGCTTTTTTATGAAACCTATTGTATTAAGGTATCTGAGTTTACTGAAAGTATTTCCACCACACTTTTTCTTGGTCAGTGAATCGTAAGCAAACGACACACAAGTAACATTCCTGAATTTATCGTAAAATTCAATTCCCTTGTCGCTGAGACTGAAGAGCATTATCTCCACACCACGACCGGCAAGTGCAGATACCCAACGTTGCGTATGCACATTACCTGCATCGGACATCATAAAAAGTTTCATTGTGCAATCTCCTTTCCGCACCAATCCTGCGATAGTGCCTTCTTAAAATCATCGTACGTAACTCCATCTTTCACTAAAGAGTCGCGGTAAAGCCGGGATATAAAAGATTTTATTTCTGCAGCAGAACAACCTTTTCGGTGCAACAGCAATGCAATATATGGCTTATAAAAAAGACGCCAGACTTTGTAGAACAGAGAGGAATAGTGTAAACGTACATCTATGAATCTGTTAAGATAATGAATATATGTTTTTCCGGGAACATTGCGCTCCTGACGCAACGATGTTCCAACCTTATGGTAGATGAGCGAATCGAGTACGCAGGCCATTTTTACCCCACCCTTCGCCATTCGCAAAGAAAAATCAAAGTCCTCCTCGCCAAAGAAGAAGCGTTCCGTCAGCAGTTGCTTATTGCCATCGAGCATTGACGCCGGCACCAACAAAGCACAACCAGTTACAAAAGATATTTCAATATATTCGCGTTCTTTTATCTCAGATGCCTTGCATCGGCCATAATAATATTTTCTGAAACCGTATTTCAACTTTCCACCTGCATTCCACACCAGTTCTTTGTCAGAAAAGAAATTTATAAGCGGGGTAAGCACCTTATATTCGGGATGTGCGGCGCGGAACTCCAACAATCTGACAAGGAAATCCTTGTTTACGACTGTATCATTATTTAACAGTAATATATTATCGGGAGATGAATTCATAGCCAATGCCACAGCCTTATTGTTGCCTTTGGCAAAACCATAGTTACAATTCAAGCCATATAGCAGCATATTGCCACACTCGCAAGTAACATTTTTCTCGTCACCCTCTGCAACATGCTTAAAAGTAAGGTTGTTATCGGAAAGCCATTGAGCGATACGCCCCACAGAACCATCCTGCGAACCATTGTCAGCAACCACAACGAAAAAATCGCCGTCGGCCTCACAGAGAGAACGCAGGCAGTCTATCGTAACATCAGCTCCATTCCAATTAAGTATTATAATAGCAGTTTTCATTTCACTCTTTAATTTGTAAAGGCTCTTTCTTTTCAGGCTGTTCCGAAGCGTTTGTTCCGAACTTCTTGAAAAACAGATAAAGTATAAAAACCCATGCGGGGACTTCAAGGAAGGGCAAATGGTAGAAATAATATTCGAACCAGCCCATCACAAACATTCCGGCATAAAAGAAGTACACCAAAGCCACAAAAATGCTTTTTGTACGCATCATCCACACCTTCAGCATATACATCATCGTCGAGAAAAGAAGGACAAAAGCCACAAATTCGAAGATAGAAGTATTTACATATATCGTACCGAAAAAAGCACGCACATTCGAGCCACGTATTCCATTATGTATAAAGTGCGGATTGATAACTTCAACAAAATCGCCGCCTCCGGTAAATGCCCTTACCAAATTGACTACACAGGCAAGAACAACAAAGCTGTCAGGACGTTCCAAAATACCCATCTGCAGGTCCTGACTCCACCCCACTATTCCACTTATAAAATAGTGAATAAATATCTTACAGATAAAGTCAAAAATAATGTCATACGAAGCAGCATCGTCACCCCTTCCTATGAACAATGCAATCGTGTAGCTGACCACAAAAACGGCAAATGCGAAGAAGAGGATTTTAAGAAACAGCGACAAACGCAATTTCATCTTTCCTGTATACAGACGCATGGCAAGACCGGCCATTGCAGGAATGAGTACCCACGAATTAACACCATATACAAAGCTTACAATGAACATAGCAACAATCATCAGTATATAATACCAATGTTTTTTGTCAAATTTATATATGTATATAATGACAAGAGCATGCAACAGACGATGCAAATGTCCCCAGATGCCCTTACCGCAATAATCCTGACCAAATTCAAATGTTCCTATAAGATATTGACTCGTCATAGCCATTTTCACCAGGCGCAGCATGAATAAAGCAATGATTACCAATGTAAAGACATTAAGCCATCTCATTGGGAACGATTCGTCTATAACCTTTGCCCCGGGAGAATATATATCCTTCTTGTAAGATGTTGCAAACACATAACTCGGCAAGGCAAAAAGAAATAAGCCAAACATCCACAGACTAAGACTGGGATAATAGAAATCAACTACGTCGAAAGTACCGCACACACTGACACAGAATAGTAACACTACTGCGTATGGCAGCATCAGGAAATTTAGCGGTGTATAAAGAGTGTTCCACAATTTGTATTCAAGGTAAGCAAGAACAGACATTTCCACGTAAATGCCGGTCAGCAACAGAAAATTCATTATCTCCATCAGACAATTCCTCCCTTCTTCCTAACCCGATTCAACGACAAAAGACACAGGAAGAACAGCAATGCCTCGGCACAGCTCCATGTTGCAGCTGCAGCATAATAGGTGTATTCCTTGCAGAATAGAAGCATCAACAATACAGAGATAATGCCGACAATCCATATATTCCTTTCAAAGAGATTGGCTGCACCAAGATTTACCAATCCCACTATACCTGATATGTAGTTCAGACTACCGAAAAGTATAACCGGTGACATCAGCCACACAAGATACTTTGCGACCGTATAGTCCAGTTCGGGCAGATACCACACCACCAGCCTCGGCGAACAAGCAAAAAGCACCACAACCACAAAAAGCAGAGCAAACGACACACACAGCATCTTGCGAAGCTTTGCAATATTCTCACGCATATCCTTTCCACTGAAAAGGCGACTCGCGTGAGGGAATATGGCCATTGGCAAAGCATTTATTATTGATTGGCCTACTTTTACCAGTTTCTCCACAGAACTATATATGCCCACAGCCGTATCGCTGACAAGTACGCCCAATATAAAAGAGTTGGAGTTTCTGTAAAGCTCCATTCCGATGTTTGATACGAATATATGCCAACCATCCTTCAACAGTTCCACAATGTCGCTCCAGCGAGGAATGGCAAGAGAAAGTCCATAGTGACGGAAAGCTATAGCCATGCTCAATGCACCGGCAGCAAGGTATCCGCAAGAATTGAGTATAAGCACATAAATATAGTCACCCTCTTCCTTAATGATTATAAAAACAAGCAGGGCAAATACTATCTTCGAAACAACATTGGCGATGGTCATATAACGCATCTGCTCCATTCCCTGGAACAGCCACACGGGAATGAATATATCTCCAAAAACTATTCCCATGGCAAAAAGATACATCAGCATGTCATCGCCGTCCATCAGCAAGAATACAGCGATGCCTGCAACAATGGCAGCAACCGTAGAGAGAAGCAAACGCGCACCTATTGCAGCATTGAAAATGCGGTTGACCTCCGCCTTATTGTCACGGTTGATAGATATTTGTCTGGTTACAGAGAAGCGGAAACCGTATGTACCGAAAAGTACAAGATAGAGAGCAATATTATATATAAAGTAATAGGCTCCGTATGTTTTGAAGCCAAGCACAGCAACCAAATATGGAACCAGAAAGAAACTGATAATCTGGCTGATAGCATTCAACAGGGATATAGAGAAGAAATTCTCTATAATCCTATTATACTTCTTTATATATGATTTCAGATCCATCACTCGTTCTTGGCTGCAATCTTTCTAATGACACTCTTGAACTTTGCTCCGGTAACGAGCCATGATATATGACCGAAAAGTGTAAGAAAAAGTACACCAATAAGAATATACAATTTTCGCGGACCGGCAGGAAGCTGGGGGATTACGGCAGGCTGCATCGTCGTGTAGACGGGAGTACGTTCCTGAACCTTAGCCTTTGAAATTTCCATCTGCTGTGCAGCCTGATTGTAAATGCCAAAGGCAAGCTGAGCCTCATTCAACAGACGTTCCTCTTCTGCTTTGAATTGCATTTTAAGCGTTCCCAACATATGGCGGTCCATGTATTTTGCATACTCTGTCTGTTTCTGATTGTATGTAACCTCTGCCTCTTTATACAGTTTCTCACAATAGAGGTAATCCTGTTGAGCCTTGTTGGTACGATATTTTGTTACATACTCCTGCAACAGCGATGCCACCCTATCAGCCACTTGAGCGGCAATCTTGGGGTCTTGCATTACAACAGAGATTGTAATTACATTATTTCCCACATCCACAGATGTCCACACCTTTTTACGCAAATTGTTCAGCACGCTGAAATCCTGCTCCGAGTAACTGCAATATGTCACATTTTCCGGAAGTTCGGGTGCGCCATTGTCCGACGACAATATCATTTTTTTAATCTTGCCGGGAACAAGCAACACATATTCCCACCAGGGAAAATCCTGCTTATTGAGAATATAGTCGTAAAGCGTGGTTTTTATCTCGCCATCCTTTGATGACACCTCCATGGCATAAAGGTCGGAAAGGAATGTCGTTGCACCGGTTATCTGAGGATAAAGTTCGGGATAGAGAGCATCCTCTGACGACAGATTACCCATATTGACACCGGCCATAGATGCTAGAGAACTCAAACCCGACAATGAGGTACTTTTAGAGCTTTCCGGCGCAAGCACTACGGTGCTTTCATATTCACGAGGAATACTGAAGGCTATTATGACACCAATGACACCACCTATGAAACAGTTGCGTATGATACGACGGCGGTCACCCCACACCTTTCGCAACAAAGGGATTATATCGTCTATTTTTTTATCTATATTATTCAAGTCCATAATAGATATTCTGATTTTTAAAAAACCCGTTGTCTATTTAATCAAATTGATAAGTGCCAATACGACTGTTGCCAACGAAGCAGAGGTCGATGACAGACTCAGAATTTCCGAAGTACTCATACCCTTACGTGCCAATTTCGTAGGTACAATTATCTGACATCCGGGCTGTATAAGGTCTTTGCTGTTCTTTTTGGCTCGCGCCACAGTTCCGTTCATATAAACTACAATGGCCTTGTTTTTCTTGGCATTCATTCCGTAACCTCCGGCCTGTTCAATGTAGTGCTTCAATTTCGCACCATCCTTATATGCCACAGCGTTGGGGAACATCACATTACCATCCACTTTAACTGTATTTGTCAACTGCGGGATAACAAGGCGGTCACCATCCTCAAGAACGATATCCGCATCGCTGCCGGGATTCTTTATAGCCTTATCGAGCTCGATACCTACCTGCATCACTGGCTTGATATCAATTTCGCTGATATCCAGGGAGTCCATCTGTTTCTGTACGGTTTTCAAAGCCTCAAGCATTCTCTGACGCTCCTCGGCAGTCATCTTACGTTCGAGACGAGCACCCTTTGTATATGCCTTATCGGTCAGTCCACCGGCATTTTTGATAATATCGCTAAGGCGAAGTCCCTTGCGGTCGAGCACATAGGTTCCTGCAAACGAAACCTCGCCGACAATCTCGACGTTCTGCTGTTCGTAGTACATCGGTGAACGGCGAACATATACCGCATCATAGGGTTGCAATTTGAACGAAGGGTCGCCTGATACTACAAGACCTTTGTCTATGGAGAAAGTGAAAATCTGCGCAATAGTATCTCCGGATGTTGTTGCATCCGAATTGCGAGTACGACGTGCCACATCCACCTTTGCAGTTGATGCCTTGTCTTTCAATCCGCCTGCAAGCAGTATAAGGTCTTCGACTGTTGTATTTTCGGCATAACGATATTTACCGGGGAAAGAGACTTCGCCATGAATGGTCAAAATCTTAATCTCTTCAACCTCGCTGACACTGGGAATATAGAGCACATCATTGGGACGAAGAGCAACATCGGCTGATGTGCCTGCCATTATACCCTTAACATCTATAGAGAGGTTCTCCATTGTCATATCAGGCAGACGACGGTTCAACAAGCCACGATTCAGGAAAGCATCGGGACGCAGACCACCCGCCTTTTCTATAAGTTCTCTGACGGTTGAAATTTCGCCACCGCACTGGAATTTTCCAGGACGATAGAATGCACCCTTCACCTCAACCATATTTTCATATGTTTCACGAATAGAGTCGACACTCATTATATCGCCATCCCTTATAGGGAAGTTCTTCTGCTCATTGCTATCGAGAGTGTATATCTGTCTTTCACGTTCGCCCATACGTTCTATACGTACATCGCCACGATAGGCATCGCGGGTAAAACCGCCCGAATAGCGTAACAGGTCAGCCACTGTTTCGGTAGGTTTCATTTCGTAGTACATCGGACGCTTCACCTTACCTTCGACATTTACAAGACAATTATAGGTGTCAACTGTTATAACATCTCCATCTTCGAGACGAACATCGTCGCCGGTCTTGCCGTTCAACAGATAGTCATAGACGTCAAGTGTAACAACTTTTGTATTGTTACGGAACACCTTAATGGCACGCAACGTACCGATTTCGTTCACACCACCGGCCTGATAGAGTGCGTGAAACACCGAAGCAAATGCCGACAACGAATATGTTCCGGGATTTTCGACCTCACCCATCACACGTACCTGAATAGTACGTATCTGTCCGAGAGTCAATTTTATGTTTGCACTGGGTTGCTCACCTGAAAGACCGGCATATATCTGACTGTAATGCTCCTTGATATAAGCATCAGCCTCTTTCACTGTAAGGCCATTGAGGTAGACTAGACCAAGATTTTCTATGTTAATGTATCCGTCGGGAGAAATTATATCAGTAACTGTCGACTGGGCAGCACCCCAAACATCCACGATAACCTCGTCACCGGGGCCCAATTTGTAATTGGCGGGAGTTGATATATTCAAGTTGGGTTCGAAATTCAGTTCCTTGTCCTTGAAGATATTATGACCGAAAATTTTTATTTCCTTGTTCATTTCCTCTTCCAGTTTTATCAACTGAAGCGAGTCGGGGAAGACAACATCCAATGAATCCTTAAAGAAACCCATCTCACCCGTCAGATTATTCTTCTCACGGGTTCTCACAAAATCCTCGTCCTCCTTTGCTACTGTCTTTTTCTTTTTCTTTGATTCGCTGACATATTTATTGCGAATTTCGTTGAGTTGCTCCTTGGTGACACCACGCTTCAACAGTTTTACGACAATTTCATTATTATCGGTACCCTTATTTTGTTCATCCTTAACAAACTGAAGAATCTCTTCATCCGTCATTACAGTTGAAGAAAGTTTATCATTATTGTTAAGTACATAATCTTTTTGCGTTCTCTCTTTGTTATTATTATGACGCGCGTTTGTTCTGCTATTATTCTGTCCGAAAGCAGATGTAACAACAAACAGCAACACCAACAGCAAATTTAACTTATGCATATCTTTTAGTTTGTTTAAAAAATCTTAATTACTAAAGCGTTTTCGCTTAGTTATCGTAAAATATTGTAAAGGTAATGCTATTTTTTCAAATACAGGCAAATTTAGCGCCAAATTCTATTTTTTACAGCAAAAAAACAGACTTACGCCATCTGAATAGGAAATAAGGACATCCCGAATTACCACAAATATCTTTATATTCAATAACGGAGATACCCTTCAAATATTATAATAACAGACAAATAAAAGATAGGCGACAGATAAACATCAGAATGGATAGCCGACAGCAAAATGCCAGGCATACCCCTTGCGGAAAGAGGGAATATTATAATAACCGCTCTTGCCGGTATCGTATGGATAGTGAAGAGCCACACCAACATCGAGTCGCAAAACCAGAAATTCGAGGTCGTAACGTACACCAAAGCCGGTATTAACTGCTATCTGGTCGGCAAATTTCTTCAAATCGAATTCACCACCCGGACGATTCTCGTCCTTCTCCAACAACCATATATTTCCGGCATCCACAAAGAGCGCACCATGTAAATTTCCAAAAAGTTTTGCACGATACTCAACATTTGCCTCGAATTTCAGCGTACCCGTTTCATCGAGGTAGGAATATCGTGTATTGTCAGCCGGATGGTAGCTGCCGGGACCAAGCGAACGAACTGTGAAGGCTCGCAAGCTGTTTGCTCCACCCACATAGAACTGCTCGGAGTATGGAGCGGCAACAGAATTACCGTAGCTAGCAATGACACCTGCCATCACCCTCGTTGCAATATGGTTGCGCGAATCGATGCGAAAAAGATTACGCACCTCGGTTGTAAACTTCATAAACTGAGCGTAAGGATTGCCAAAGATATTCTTATCCTTTTTATTCCAGTCGTCACCAAACGCACAGAATGCAAGCGATACAAGATTTCCCGATGAAGTCACAGAATTCTCCCACCACGTTTTGTTGCGGTGCGATGTTGAAGTATTGTCGTATGTAACCGTATACTGCATAGCCGGAATAAACTGATTGCGGAAGCTATTGGCTATTGAACGATTGGACGATATAATGGAGTCAAACTTTTCGGTTGTACGCTGCAACATATCATACGTAAGGCGGAAAGGAATCACTTTGTGAACAGTGGTACGCCTGGGGTTAAGAGTATAAGCAGCCTCGCCACCTACATGCACCATTTTGAAAAAGCCCGAACGGTTCAACTGATTGCCATACAGGCTGAACGAGGTCGAAGATGGATAGCGCAAATATTTCCTGCCCACAAAAGGCATGAAGAGACGCGGGAAAGAGAGCGACAGCGAGCTACCGATCTCCCACGAATTAATAACCGATTCACGTCCACGAACCTCATCGTCAGTCTGCCATTCGTATGAGCCGAAGAGCGACAGTTTAAGAGTTTCTCCACCACGGAATATATTGTTCTTAGCTAACAACACCTTGCTTCCGGGGCCAATTTGGCTATTGCTTTTAGAGGTAGCATTAAGTTCGAACGAAAAGTCGTATGGTTTATCCAGCTGTGCAGTTATCATCATATCCAGCGTATCGGCAGAGAAATTGCTGCGAGGTGTAAACGAAAAATTCAGACTGCTGAAAATATTCATTCGGCTCAATTGCTGAAGAGTCAACGACTGCGCCTCCTGAGAGTATAATTTTCCGGGGCGCAACTGCACATTGCGCAGTATGGCACCTGCACGCACCGGAGGTTTCTCACCGCTGAAGATGTATGTAAGGTTGCGATAAGTGAGAGTATCCATTTTAGCATTTGAAGAGTAGCCGCCACCCGACTTTGTCACCTTCAATGTCGTACGGCCCATATATTGCTGTTTCCTTACCTGCGCAGGCAGACCGGCGCGAGGCTCAACACGCAGACTCACATATCCGGGATTGTTTATGGTATCTGCATTGTAATTTATGTATCCATTCTGATAATAATAGAAGCCATTGTTGCGGAAAAGCGTATTAAGTCTGTCGCGTTCAGCCGTTAGATTGGGTACACTGAACTGCTCACCTGTCACCAGCTTACGTTCGTTCCAGGTCGATTTTATAAGGCTGTCGCCACATGGAGTAAAATGGCGATAGGCAATGGAGTCGTATGTATACGGGCGGCCCAGCCTTATAGTATAATTCACTTTAGCCTTCTTCGGATTTTTCCTGTCAGGGACAATCTCCTCAGTCACCTCACCGTTAAAATAGCCATAATTGGGCAAACGGCTGGCAGCAACCTGCGCACGCAGCGTAGGGTTCACATTGGAAACAAGCACGGGAGTAGCCGCAAAGGTCTTGAAAATCCACTTGCCTACACTGCTTTTACTATTGACAAAATTATTATACCACCAAAGACCGAACGGAATACCGCTATACTTTGAGCTGCCGGCAATTGCCGCATTGGGCGGACAATCGAGCGCTGCAGTTATTTCGGTAACAGCCTCTTCGCCAACCCTTGTAACTGCATTTTCCTTAGCGTCGACAAATGTCAGACGGTCAATACCTGTGTAGAGTATCTCACCCTCAGGCAGATTGCGAGTAGTGGAACAGGAAACAAGCAGCATCGTCGCCAGCAATATTATCTCTATTTTTCTCATTGTCGTGACTTTATTTCGTTGGTAACAGGTGTTGCACTCTCTTTTGCTGGTGGTGGCACATTCTTTTTCGTAGAATTCGCACCATTGCTCTTCTTTTTAAAGATAAGCAATTCGTTCAGGTTATTGAGTTTACGTTTATACATGTATCCGACCCCTGCTTCGGTTATTTCACCTTCGAGTATCGATTCGTAATTCTTGTCATAGAAGAGGCGCAAATAGCGGTTGCCGGAATTGCTTATTTTCCATTCGAGAGAAACATTGTTTATGAAACTTTCATTTGTATTTGCATGAGCATTGTCACTCACTTCACCACCAATAATAACCTTAAGTCTGTCATTCCAGAACCTTTTTGTAAAACTGAATGAATAGTTTTTGTACGAATCACCGGTTGCAGCATCCTGCAAGTCAGTGATACCCACATTTATATCCACGCTGCTATTCACCGCATTACCAACAAAATTATTTATTTGCGTATCGAGGAAAGAGGTCAGAGCCGTTGAGACCGAGAGACTGTTCTCTCCACCTATGTATGCACCTGCAATCAGCAATGTCAAAGCATATTTGTTAAGTGTTTCTGCATCCACGCTGTTCAACTGGTTCTGCACAGCTGCATTTTCGGGCGACGAAAGTGTAAAATTGAGTCCCATGTCATCCAATGTATTACTCAGTTTAACACCAACATCGAACGGAACAGCCTGGCTGTTGCCATCAATAGTTACAGAGGTTATCACACGCTCTACTGCCGTAATATCAAGTACAGGATTCATGATGTCGCCCGTCCAGTTGATGGTACTTCCCTCCTTAATGTTAAAGGTTTTAAGAGGGATGACAGGCAAATTATATTTCATAATTCCGTTGCTCAAACGGTAACGTCCGGTAAGGTTCATTCCAACCTCAGCCGTATAAGTAAGGTTAAGATTACCCTCACCCTGCAGTTCGATGTAGCTGCTTCGTTCCCTGTCGAAATCTGCATTTATACGCGCACCCTCTTCTATCGCCAGTTTCAGATTAAGATTTATATTTCCAAGGTCATATTCGGGGATTTCAGGTACCACCTCAGCCGTATCGGCAAAGTTGGTGAAAGTGACAAGACCATCAAGCATATTTTCAGTTTCCAGCGGAGTATCCTGCAACACATAGGTAATGTCGCTGTTTCCAAGCACAGTAGCGGTGCCGCTCACGTTCAAAGTGTTCAGTCGGCCGGTGATACGCGAACCAAGATTGAGAAACATACGTCCATAAAGTATTGAATTTCTGCTGCGTCGTGCATTTACTACCTCGTAATTGTTGGCACGCATCATCAGATTGAAATTCGGGTTCAGCGGCGTATTAAAATCTATTGTTCCATCAATCTTGAAAGGAGTATCACCCTTTGCATAGAGATTAAACCCGTTTAATTTGAGAATATTTCCGGCAACCTCTATTTTATCATTTACAAGATGGAGTGTTGTTCCAAAATCGGGAAGGTCGGCATAAGCCGAATCGAAAGATATATAACCCTCGGCCACCGGACGGTCATTATCATTGGTAACACTCATCGTGCCGTCGATGTATCCACCTGCAACGACGTTGGACTTGCGCAGGAAAGCATTTGCTATGCTCAATGGGAACTTAGTCAGATGGAGGTCACCTTTATCCTTTTGGGCAAGCGAATCTGTGTTGTAAACACCCTCAAGGGTAGCAATTTTTTCATCGTTGTGATACAACGTCAGGTTGGCAAAATGCTCTTTTGCTCCACGTGGCAAATAGGAAAACTCCACTGTTTCGTTACCAATGAGTGTACCCTCATATTCAAGCCCGTCGCTACGCACATCACAACCAATGACAGTTTTTTCATCATTCTGCCGATAGTGCAGGTCGGCATTTACCACACCTGCCATATTGGGCGCAAACGGCAACACTTTCGTAGCTGTACGAAGGTCGACATTGAACAGATCTACGGAAATATCACGCTTATAGAGAGTATCGGAAGTTGCATAAACATTCACTCCCAGATTGGTCGTATCGCGCAACTCCACATCGGCACGAATGTTCATATTTCTGTCCAACAACACATAATTGCCATTGTTGAAAGTACATGGCTGGCGGAAAAGTGTGGCACGAGGGTTGAACCTGAACATTACTCCATCGCCCGTAAAAGTGGTTGCAAGACCCAGTTTTATGGCTACAACGTCGCCCTTGTCGCGGAAGATATAGTTTGTGGTAAGTTCACCCGGGGCGAGAGCGCCATACAATGCTGCGCCAAAAGTAGCCTTCTCATCATCACTGTTCATAGCCCGACTACGTACACCCAGAAAATATTTCAATGCGCTGCTATCCTGCGACAAGGCAATGCGTGCCGTGTCAAGATGCTGTTTGCCATGTTCCAGGTCGAGAATCATTCCACGGGCATTTAATCCTGCAACACTATCAAGAGAGAGACTGATATTGACCTCTTTGTAGGTAACACCATTCAGGTTCAGATAGTCTGCCAAAAGGTTCTTATCCTTTCCATGCACATCGATTCGCACAGCCGGAAGCATCTGTTCACATTCCTGCAAATTGAAAATTGTATCAGATGACAAAGAGAGTTCATTTTCGACATAAAGGGCCACACGCTGCACACTCTCTATTATCTTTTTATAGCCGGCCTCGACGCAAGCATCTATATCAAGGTCACCGGTAGAGAGTGACAGCAAGGTACTGTCGGGCTTTGTGGCTGCCGAAAGATTAAAATCCTTAGCCGTGTATCGTTTGCCTTTAAAAAGGAAGTTTACATCATCGCCAGCACTTTTCAGCATATATGTATCGTCAAGGTCAGTAAAGGCCTCAACATCCATTTTCAATGAAGCCTCTATCGGCTGGGAAGAGAGTCCAAGTTTACGTACATCAATATTTTTTGCATCGATGGTCGTATGATTATCAATTGTACGATTGCCAAACACAGTGTTTGCCATCAGTTCCATCTGCAAAATGTCGGCATTGGACTTCAGCATAACAAGCGAATGAGAATTTTTCTGCACAGCTGTCAGCAGCACATCATTGAACAGATTGCCGCCACAGCGCAAGCTATCGACATTCAACGTACAATTGTATTGGGTGCTGTCGTTGTAAATATCAAAGCCTTTACCCGACAAATAGAGATGTGCATCTATGCTGTTCAATGGAACAGTCGGCAGAATGTCTGCGACATCAAATTGTCTGGCATCAATCTTTGCCTGATAGCTGCTGTTCGAAGCCACATACGAAGCATGAGCAGTCGCACTGCCCTCGCCGCAGGCAACTTCAACATCCGCCGTATATTCGCCATTATACAAAGCTGCCGAACCATTCATGTGCAAAGGTTTTACGGTGGCCGAAGGCACAGCTACACGCAACGCCCTTTGCACATTGCTGACATTTCCGGTAAAATTAACATCGAAACTGCGTTTCACTCTGTTCAACAGGTTGGCACCCTCTGCCACAAGAGCAATCTCGGCAACACCCGGAACAGAGGCATAGAGAGTATCAATAACAGCAGAGCGCATGTTACCATGCAGGCGTGTATAAAAATGAAGCAGAGAATCTGGGACATTACTTAAAGCCGAATAATCGTCCGCCGGGATAAAACCTCGAAGGTCGCGCTTATCAAGAGCGAACATTATTTCAGCATCGGCACTACCCTTTCCATCCTTACCCCTGAGCAGCGCCGGTGGAGTTGTAACATCAGCCTGCAGACGAGTACCATTCAGGGTGTTCAATTTCAGTTTTTTCAGAGCTATGCTATTCGTGTCGCCCACAATGGTAAATGCAGCATTGTCTACCACAAGCCCCGAAGGCTGTTGACGCATGGCAAGCTTGTCGAGTTTAGCACTTACACCCTCTTTTGAATATCGGAGTGCAGAAAGTCCTATATTAATATCATCGAAACTGAGAGGCCTCATGGGGGCGACGCTGTCAGACTCATTGCCGCTATCATATTTTGCCACACATGCAACAAAGTCTGCCTTTTCAAGGGAATAGCTTCTGCTTTTCAGGTCGATGACTGCATTTTCCAGTTTTGTTGTTCCCAAATGTGCAAAAACCGAGGCTGTATCCTCGGGACTCTCCATTTCTACATCGACATCAGCCAAGCGTGCCTTGTTAAGAGTGATAATCCACTCGGCAGGAGCAGTGGCAGCGGTATCATCCTCCGCCACATATGGCAATTTCGTCAGTTCCACCCTGCTGTCTGTCAGATTCAATTGATTGACCGAAATACTCTCATCAGCAATATCAAGACTGCGTATTGCAGTACGGAAATAGCCTATTTCCCCGGCTACCCTGATACCTTTTATCAGGTTGTAACTATCTACGACAGTATTATCTATCGACACATAATTAACCTCTATTTCACCCCTCAGCAGCGGAACAGGTGCAATGTTCACACGCAATTTTTCGCCATCAAGCAAAGTGTCACCTTCATGGCTCAGCACAAAGTCCGTTACCGACAGATTCAGCGGAAAATGCAGACGAAAAGCACCCATCGACAGATTGTATCCGCTGCTGCGTTCTACGGCAGCACCAATTTTTTCAACGACAAATAGCTGTACGGGCGGCACATAAAGCAGGAGAATCACAAGCAGCACTAAAGCTATCGGGGCGACAAATATCGTTCCGACAATTGCTGATATTTTTCTTCTGCTTACTCTGTTAATCATGCGCAGTTGTCAATTCATTTTACGCATCGGCATCTTTTCGCCTGAATATACTATGGCCATAGATTGCAATTACGACAAAGCTAATCAACGGCAGAATGAAAGATATGTTCACTGCCGGATAGCCGCATATAGATTCACAATCAATTACCATAGCCTGAAGCGGTGGCAGGACAGAGCCTCCAAGAATAGCCGTTATAAGTCCGGCCGCGCCCAATTTTGCATCGTCGCCCAGCCCTCTGAGCGCAACACCATATATTGTAGGGAACATCAGCGACATGCAGCCCGACACTGCCACCAGCGAATAAAGTCCGTAAATGTTTCGCAAGAATATTGCTCCTATGACAAACAACGAAGCTGCAACAGCCAATATACTCAACAACTTTCCGGGATTTATATACCGCAACAGATAGGTACAGATGAAGCGGCTGCAACAAAACAGAATCATTGCAGCTATATTGTATTTCTGCGACAACACTTCGGCTGCCTTCTCTTCCATTCCCTGCGAAGTGAAAAGCTGTGTTCCATACTGAATAATAAATGTCCAACACATAATCTGCGCACCAACATAGAAGAACTGAGCAACTACGCCATTACGATAATGCGCAACAGCGAACAATCTTTTGCTTGTAGCTGCAAACTCGAATCTACCGGCAGCACCCTTTTCCATAGGCATTTTTGTAAATGCAAACAACAGGAAAATGACACCAATGACAAGTCCGATGGCAATATACGGCTCAATCAGCACCGATAGGTCCGCATCGCGAACAGCCGCAAATTCGCCATCCGGCAGCACCATTCGCTCCTCGCTGCTAAGGGGATTAAGCCTGTTCTGAATAAAATTCATTGCAACATACATACCCAACAGCGAACCGATAGGATTGAACGACTGTGCAAGATTCAGACGACGCGTGGCACTCTTCTCGTCGCCAAGCGACAGAATGTAAGGGTTACAACTTGTTTCGAGAAACGAAAGACCGCATGTAAGCACAAAATAGGCAAGCAGAAAAGGATAATAACTACCCAGTTCCTTTGCCGGAAGAAACATCAATGCACCAATGGCATAAAGCGCGAGTCCGAGCATTATTCCCGCCTTGTAGGAGTAGCGACGAATGAACATTGCAGCAGGAATAGCCATAGCAAAATAGCCGCCATAAAAAGCCACCTGCACAAGAGCGCCATCCGTTACGCTCATACGAAAAATCTTTGAGAATGCCTTTACCATGGGATTGGTAACATCATTGGCAAAACCCCACAAAGCGAAACAGCTTGTCACCAACACAAATGGCAGCAGCAAGCCGATATTTCCAATTTTATTCTGTCTGTTTTTCATTTCCATCTGTTATGCTTATAAAATTACAAATTTAGCGTTTTTTACATAAACAGAGCGTATAATTCTGTTAATTTAGACAAAAGGGGAAGATAATTTGCAAGAAAAAGAGAAAACATAGCAGGTAAGCCTTGAATTTATCAACAGCATAAATATATTTTTTTGTAACTTTGCAGCCGAAAAAAAACAATTCACAGAACCAGCCCCATGCCCAAGTTCACAGACGAACAACTGATAAGGAGAAAAATAGAACGCCGTTTCAATAAGGCACTTAAGGACTACACGATGCTCGCCGACGGCGACCACATACTCGTAGCCCTGTCCGGAGGCAAAGACTCACTGGCACTGCTCGAATTTCTGGCAGCACAAAGCCGCAAGCACAAGCCCGGTATAAAAATCACGGCAGCGCACATACGTCTTAGAAATATCGAATATCTTTCCGACTCGCAGATACTGGAAAAATTCTGCAACGACAATGAAGTGACATTCCACCTTGTCGAAGGTGAATTCGATGCCACCGGCGACAAAAGAAAATCGCCCTGCTTTCTATGTTCGTGGAACAGACGCAAAGCCCTTTTCGAACTTGCACAGGAACTGGGATGCAACAAACTGGCATTGGGACACAACATGGACGATTTTCTGGAAACACTGCTGATGAACATAACTTTCCAGGGAGCCTTTTCGGCAATGGCACCCACCATGCAGATGCAGAAATTTCCGCTGACAGTCATACGTCCGCTGTGTCTTGCCAACGAAGCCGACATTGAAAAGCTCGCCACATTGGCACAATATCCCCAACAGATAAAAAGATGCCCCTTCGAGCGCGACAGCAACAGGGAAGAGATGAAAAAACTGCTGAAAAAACTTGAAGAACTGAACCCCGAAGCGCGATACAGCCTGTGGGGAAGCATGACAAACATACAACCTGAACTGTTGCCACCACACGTAGACAAACAGATGTAAAACCGAAAAACAAGATAAAAAATGAACAAAGCAATCCTGACCGTCCTTTTATTGGTAATCTCCAACACTTTTATGACATTTGCATGGTACGGAAACTTAAAACTGCAACAGATGAAAGTTATAAGTTCCACCACTCCGCTCATCTTCATCATATTGATAAGCTGGGCGATAGCAATGTTGGAATACTCGTTTCTGATACCTGCCAACCGCATCGGTTCCGACATCAACGGAGGCCCCTTCTCACTGGTACAGCTGAAGGTTATACAAGAGGCCATTTCCTGCATAGTATTCGGTGTAATTGTTACACTCTGTTTCAAGGGAGAAGCTCTTGCATGGAATCACATAGTAGCTTTCATACTGCTGATACTTGCAGTATATTTCGTTTTTATTAAATAAAGCAACATGGCAAAGAAAGAAGGAATAAGAAAATTATTCGACAATATAGCACCCGACTACGACAAATTGAACCACATACTTTCGCTGAACATCGACAAAGGGTGGAGAAAGAAGGCTGTACGCGAAATTGCAGACACCGACACCCCCTTGTCGGTTCTTGACGTAGCATGCGGAACAGGTGATTTCACAATTGAAATCGCCCAGAAAGCAGCCAAAGGAAGCAACGTCACAGGAATAGACCTCTCAGAAGGGATGATGAAAATCGGACGCGAAAAGATTTCCGCAGCAGGCGTACAAGCAACAATGGAACAGGGAGATTGCGAAGCATTGTCATACAATGACTGTACATTTGACCGCATATCAGTAGGATTCGGAGTGCGCAATTTCGAACATCTGTCACTGGGATTGAGCGAAATGTGCCGAGTGCTGAAAAAAGATGGCAAACTTGTGATTCTGGAGTTGTCGGTACCCTCAAACTCATTCGTACGCGCATGCTACAAACTATATTTTCTGAAAATACTTCCTGCAATCGGCGGATGGATATCAGGCGACAGATCGGCATACGAATACCTCCCTGCATCTGTATTGCGTTTCCCCGCACCCGACAAATTCATGGAGATGATGCGCGAGGCGGGATTCAACAACGTAACCCACAAGGCACTCACATTCGGAATATGCCGCATGTACATAGGAAAGAAATAAGATGACAGCCAGATGGATTGAAGCCATGCGTCCAAGGACATTGCCGGTGAGTGTGTCGGGCGTAATTGCAGGTACAGCGTGTGCAGTGATGGATGGAGCATTTTCATTCACACCTGCAATATTGTGTCTGCTTTTTGCCATGCTGGCACAGATTGCATCAAACTTCGGAAATGAATATTTCGACTACAAAAACGGCATCGACCGCAAAGGGCGCGATGGGTTTCGTCGTGGTGTCACCGAAGGCGACATCAGCCCCAAGGCCATGAAATATGCGACATTCGGCACATTGGCAATTGCTGCTGCAGTTGGTTGCACCATGTTGTTTTACGCAGATTGGTGGATTATCCCCATAGGCATAGCCATTGGCATCTTCGCACTTGCATACAGCGCAGGCCCCTATCCTCTATCCCATCATGGTCTTGGCGACGTAGCCGTAATAGTATTCTTCGGAGTGGCACCGGTAACCCTCACATGCTATCTTCAACAGGGCAGTTGGGAATCAATCGCCACATCACTCCCCACATCCATAGCCATTGGATTATTAGCCGCAAACGTACTGATAGTAAACAACTACCGCGACATGGATGACGACAGGGCTGTAAACAAAAACACAACTGTGGTAATTTTCGGAAGAAACAGAATGAGGTGGTGTTACCTGCTGTCAGGCATAACAGGAATGGCTGTAATGTTCCCCGTATGGAGGATATTGCCACTCTATTGCATGGCAGTTCCCCTGCTCTATTTAGGATTTCACATCAACACATGGCGCAAAATAAGCAGTAGTCAAGGGGCAGCACTTAACCCGCTGCTGGGCGAAACAGCAAGAAATCTTCTTATTTTCACTCTTCTTTTTCTAGCAGCGGCAATCATCTGTCAATCTTTCTGATAAAATAGACATACAGCAACAAGATAACATTCATCATCAATGCGTAAATGATGGCAGGAATAGCCATTTCGCCACTATTGAAGATGAAAGGTGAGGTTGCAATGGCAATAGCCTGTGCTGCATTCTGCATACCCACCTCAATAACAATCGTACGACGCTCGGCATTGCCACCGCCGCTAATTCGCGACAGCAACGAACTGCACAACATCGACACGAGGATAAGCGCTGTTACAGCAACCCCCAACAAAGTAAAATTATCAATAATCTCTGTTGTATACTGGAGAAAAAAAACAAACGCAAGGAACATCAGTGCCGGGAAAGCAGCCTTACCCAACACCCTGCTTACCTTTTCGGCTGCCACAGGACGCAATCTTTTGAATGCTATACCCAGCAGCATCGGAACAAGAAGCAACACTATATTCTGCATCAACAGTTTACCCACAGGCAGTGTCACTGTTACACCCGACTGCGCAGAGAGATACAAAGAGACTGCCTCCATAATGAAAGGCAGTGTAAAAAGTGTAATAATGCTGCTCAATGCCGTCAGCGTAACCGAGAGTGCCACATTCCCCTTGACAAGCATGGAAAAAACATTTGACGAACTGCCTCCGGGGCAACAGGCTATTAGCACCAATCCCATAAAATATACAGGAGAGAGTTCCATGACATATGCAACACCAAAAGCCACCAACGGCAAGAGAACAATCTGTCCGAACATCCCGACAAATACGGCACGCGGACTCCTTGCAACATCGGTAAAAGACTTCCTGTTCAGTTCTGTTCCCAAAAGGAACATAAGCACTACAAGAATAGGAACAACTATCAAAACAGAATTCATGGTCGTTTATTGCTTAAAAATTACGAACCGGCAACAATTTTATTTTACAAAAATCTTACGGCCGTTCTTTATATATATACCACGCTGAGGAGCGCTGACAGGCTGACCATACAGGTTATAGTAAACATCGCTTTCAACGACCTGTTCAATAGGAGTCTTGATGTCGGTAAGAACATTGTCTACATTCAGCATCCACTCCGTAAGGTCCTGCACAATCTGTTTATGATACGTGTACGAAGTCTTGAAACCGTATCCGTGTCCTCCGGTAGGAAAATTCTTAGTGTGAACAGAAACGCCATTCTCTTCCAAAGCCTTGGTATAATTTATGCTGTTCAGCGGAGGAACAACACCATCATCATCAGCCCAACAGATGTACGCCATAGGTGTATCCTTGGTTACCTGCTTCTCGTTGCTGTACAGCTTCACCAATGCAGGAGGCGGATTCTTGCCTATGAGATTGTTGCGCGAGCCCTTATGGGTGTAACTTGCATCCATTGTAATCACCGGATAGAATAGAATCTGGAAAGCAGGTCGTTCAGCAGCAGAAGCATGCGTTGCAACAGTGGAAGCCAAATGACCGCCAGCGCTGAAGCCGATGACACCTATCTGTCCGGTGGAAGTATTGCACTCCTCCACATTACGACGCAGATAATCCATTGCATCCAGGGCCTGTTTCATTGGAGCATCATGGGCGGTAGGCGGCGTTGTATATGTAAGCAATGCGGCTGTATAGCCCAGTTCATTGAAAAACGGTGCCCAGCTTGCGCCCTCATTGCTTCCGGCTATGCTTGAATATCCGCCACCGGGAATTATCAGTATTGCACGGCCGTTTGATTTCTCGGCAGAAGACCTGAACAGCTTGAGCGAAGCGCCTGATGAAAGTTCCAGATACCTGATAGTCATAGCCCCGACCTCGCTTGTCTGAAACATACTGCCTATTTCACTTTTACTGGACCAAAAGCCCAAATATCCGCCTTCGCCACCATATTCGTTAATATATTTGCCATCTTCATTGTTGGCAAGCAGAAAACCATTCGTACCTTCAACAATTTTCCAAGCATAGATTTTTGAGGAGAGAATAGCCTTGTCATTCACCTTGGCCAATGTCTTTGTGGTATCCGTACGGTTATAAACCACTATACCTGTATAAGGGTTACCCGTAAAAGCCCACTGATAAGCATCTTTTACAGCATCATCCTTTGTAGTCTTCACATTGCATTTGTATCCATTCTCCACCGTGACATAATCAGCTCCATTGCGTAAAGCTAGATTATACCAATGGGCATTTTTCAAATCCTTGGAAAGTTCAAAAGGCAAATTCCAGGCAGCGACTATACGAACCACTTTGTCAACATTCGAGATTTTCACAGGCTCAGGAATCGAGTATGTGGTATATGCCTGACGCTTCACCTTGTCAGGTACCTTGCTGATTACCTGACCGAGAAGAGCAACCTCAGTATACTTGTCAAGCAGGTTGCCATCTGCATCTTCCACGCGATAGGTTATAGTCAGTTCACCTGACGGATAGTCAAGTGAATCCTCCGAACAGAAAGCATAATTTTCCACAGGAGATACACTTTTTTCGGCAGCGACTGCAAACATCGAAACTGCCAAGAACAAAAGAAGTGCATGAACAGATAATTTCAATTGGCTCATAACAAAACAAACGATTATATCCGGAAACGCCCCAAATCCACAAAAATCCAAGCCGTTTCCGAATTAATTATAAATTTTATTCTGCAAACATACTCAACATTTGGCACAATAAAAAATTATTACCAAAAAATCCAACAACATCCTACCTGACAACCCGTTTCCTACGATACAGAAGTTCCCTTATAGCCATGGCAGTGCTGTTGTTCAACGAACGTAACAACATCGCCGAATCGGGTTTCACGCTATCCAGCCAACGGGCAGTCAACGACGTTGCAACAAAATTGGCAGCCAAAAGCTGCAACGAATCGAGCTGGGCATCGTCCCAATTTGCAGGCAACAGCAACAGGTAAGAGGCATTATCCTCGGAGAGAGACATTTTGGCAAAAGGCAAGAGCAATTGCAACAGTTCGTCAAGTGCAGCCACCCACAATGGCTCAACCCTCGGAGCATCATCCTCGCAACAGGCAATCATCTCGTTATTCTCATTTTTCAGAGCCAGAAGTGCAGTCTGCCTGTACATCTCGTCAAAAATTCCGCTTTTGTCAATTTCTATATTCATAAGCAAACCTAATATTTACAAAACAACAAAAAAGAAAGAAAGAGCGACACTACACAAAGCAGCCATCAATAGCCGCCACCTGACAAATGCCGCTCATTCCCAAAGTCACTCTTCCATTATTTTCACCAGAGTAAATTCACTGCGACAACACAATTTTATATGTTGTCCGGCCATAACTCCCAGCAATGTAACTTCGCATTTATTCTCATCAAGCCCGAAGTCATCGTGAAAAAGATACTCCTCCTCGCCATCAATGCTCACAAGAACTTCAACCGGATAAGGACCGGACTTATGCACCCTTACCCTTATATCGCCTCCGCGCGAAACGATAGGAACAGTTTCCCACACATTGCCGCTCTGCACATACGCAAGATTATTTACCGCCATATACTAACATATTTATATTAATGAAACACCAAACTATTTACCACCGCTGCACATAGCCACTGCAAGTCCCATAAACACATTGGCCGCATCGAATTTACCGTAGACATTACAGAGCAAGGAGGCACAATGATAGGCAACGGCAGAGACCAGCGAATCATCGTCACCGCTGATACCCTCGCCGGGACTGTATCGTGCCTCGTAGACAAGGTGCTCGATAGAGACAGCCACATCTCTATCCGACACAGGATAAGCCTTCAGGACAGACTCCGACGAATCGTTGCAAGCCTCCACACAGACAGGTGACGATACCCCCGCCCTCATGTATCTGTTTTTCTGAAGCGACTCCATACGCGAGCCTGCCGAACAGGTAAAACTGCAGGGTGTCGACCACGACGAAAGTTTCAACGAAACAAGACGGACATAGTCGGCAGGAAGTACAATCTCGGCACAACCTTCGGCAAGAACCCTAATAGCAGCAGAAATTGTACTCTTTACATTCACCGTTCCCTGAGCCTTGTTCATCTGCACAAAAAGCACAGCCTCGGGCAACAAGCCCCTGATATGCCTGTCGAGCAGCAGCGTGTCGTCGCTTATCAACGACACGCCACTGTCGTCACCTGCCTCATTCAACAGAAGGCGCACCTTGTCAACCAAAGTACTCTCGGAAATCATAGCCAGTTAGGAAAAGAGACTGCAAACTCGTCGGCCTTGGCACGGACTGCAGCCTTGTTCTGAAGTTCCGACAAAGGCACATTGAAAGGTTCACCCATCATCACACTGCGCGCCTGCTGCACATTGGTTACATCGGCAAACACAGCCGAAGCAACATTCACCGACCCGGCAGCCGACTGAGCCTCAAGCTCTTCGGCAACATCTTCGCTCTGACCAATGACAATCTCACCGTTTTTAAACTGCTCGCTATCCTCAATAGCCTTTTGATAAATAGGATTGTCTGTCACATAATGTGCAGGAGTCATTCCCGCAGAGTTGATTGAACCGCCGGTAAACTCCACACGCAGCAGAGCCTTGCCAATGCGGAAATAGCAACTGCGTTCAATCTGTCCTCTAATTTCGTATCTCACCCTTTTCTTCATAAATAAATACTTTAAAACACACCGCAGCCCTCATTTTTATTATATGGAATTTTATTTCAGAGAAGAACATACGAGGGCTGCGGTGAACATCAACTTAAAATATACATAAAACTATTTTGCAAATACTGACACGAACTATGCAGCAGTCACAATCTCACCGGTAAACTCAATCCAGCTGCTACCTGTGTAGGTAACCACAGTGCCGGCAGAGAAGCGCAAAGTTGAGCCATCCTCCTTGTAAACGTCGGCAGTAAGAATTACAACATCGTTCACAGCAGGCGATGAGGGCAGATTGTCTGAGCTTATCACACGTGAGGCACCGGGAATACTGCGCGAAGCGACACTTGCACCATTCACCCAGATATGAGAGTAACCCTTCAGGCAAAGGCAGTCGATTGTCATCACCACCTCACGTTTAGCCTCTTCACCCTCAACCTTTTCGCTCTTGCAATCCTCGTTCTTCATCCAATAGCGCACAAGACCATTCTCGTCAATCAATCCACCGCAGTGTGAATAACCGAGAGCATCCAAAGTGGGATCATGCACCAAAGAAATATCACCGAACACAGTATGAATCTTGGTACATTCGATGCCAAACACAGTGCTTCCCGACACAGTGATATTCTTGTGCAGTGTCATGTCGATTCTCTGAATATCGTTCAGCAACTGCTTGCCGAGCAACCACACAGCCTTCTTCGAACAGTTATAACCTGTGAATTTCACCATAGAAAGGTTGATAAGGTCAGCAAAAGTGATTGTGGCAGAAAGGTCATACTGACGTTTGAACTGCCAACGCAAACCCTTTGAGAAATAATCCCACTGGTAACCCATGGCAGCATCCATCGCCTGCACTTTGAATTTTCCGGGCTGACCCACCCACGCTGTACGACACGACTCAAGACGGAACTGACGGAGTACCGCCTCGGCTATCTGCGACTGACTGAAAGGCAAACGCTTCTTCTGAGCCTTGAAATAGTCGCTGACAATGCTGTTGCACAACTGCTTCTGCAAATACATGCGTTCGGGAACAGGCACAATGGTGCTGGGAGCAATGTACTTCTGGGTTTCATACGCTGCCGAAGAGAGCAGGATGACCTCCGTACCGGCAGGAATAGTGGGAACCACACAATAATCGTCGGTCGAATTTACCTTAGGACCATTGACAGCCATAGCAATAGGAGCTTCGGTAGTGCTGTTCTTGCCTACAAAGAAGAGCATAAGGTCGACACCGGGAAGTTCCACCTGACCGGTTGTATCGAAGCCATTAACACCCTTACAGATGGCTGTGTAATACTCCTGGAAAATCTTGCGGTCGCCAGTGGTAGCAAAAGGAATCTCGGCACGTGTGGCACTGATACCCTTGTACTCGGCAGAGGTTGTTGCCTTGGAACGTTTCTCATCAACCAGATAGTGGTCGACTTCGAAAGAGGTCACAGGCACCTGACGCACGATACGACGCTTGATTGTGTCGATGACGCTCTCGTCACTTGCCACCATTGTAATTTTGTCATCAATCTCGGGCTGAATGAAGTCGCCGCCAAGTTCCGAAGCATTTGATACCGTGGTCGCCGCACCGTTTCCATGAGAACGTACACCGGCAATACCGGGCGAAGCCGAAGGTGTGCCGGGCGACACCACAGTGGCCATAGCCATCAACAACGAGCCACTGTTCTCCTCAAACATCAACAGAGCAAGGCTCACCAACGAAAGAAGAACAAACAGAGGATTCTTCTTCAGAAACTGAAAAAACTTTTTCATAAATAACAGATTAAAATTATTGATTAATAATATTTGTCAACACACATCAACGAGCATCGGGTTTTAAGCCTTCAAAGCCGAATCGATAAGCGAATTTGTACTATCGGGACGCTCTTGCTGAACAGGAGCAACACTGTTCATACCCTTGGGCATGCCGTCGCCGAAAGTCTCCTGCATACGTCTGATGTTGGTATTTCGTCCCTTAACATTTCCCGCGGCAAAGGCATCCTCAACATCCTTCTCGTAAGTAACCGCATGGTCAAGCGCCTGACACACTTCGGCAGAGTAGGCACCCGACAGGATAGGAAAGACAAGCTGTTCCCAAACTTTGTCGAGAAACTCGGAAGGGTCGTAACCACGTTCGCGACAAAAGCCCTCGATTACAGGTCGGCTTTTCTCAAGATTCTCTTCATAGGCTCGTCGATTGCTGGCAATCTCATAGGCCTCTCTGCGACGCTCTTCATCCAGCTGCAACATCTCTTCATACTCGGGCGAGCCCTCTTCGAAGTCAAGAAAAGACTTGCCATAGTAACGCGCCATTGCTGCATGAGCGCTACGCTTGCCATACACAATATCGGCCAGCAACTGTCCCAGGCGAGGATCTTGTTCCAACACTGCTGCAAGTTGCTTGTTCTGCTCGATGTTTCTGCGCAGATACTCTTTCAGAGCCTCTTGCGATTCCATGTCATCGAGTCGGAACTCCTCGCCAAAAAATTCCTGCAACCACTCCTCGAGTGATGAATAAGGGTTCACTGCAGCAGCACTTCCGGGCTGCACAGCAGGAGCATCGGCACCGGCTGTCTGAGCAGGAACACCCTCATGATTCTGATAATTCATATCCATGATTTTTAAGTTTTTTGATTACGTCGGCAAAGTAATATCAGAATCGAACTTTCGAGTTTGCTGAATTAACACTTAGAAAAGTGGCAAAGAAATATTTTTTAAAATTCGAAGAAACGCCTTCGCGTACATTAATAAATAAAGTAGAAACATCACACATCACCATTGACGGCAATAAAGCAAGAAGAAATAAATTTTGTATGGTAACGCAAAAAAGAATATATTTGCAGAGCCAAACTTTTTATGTCAACAAAGAAAAATATGACAAGCGTAAAAGAGATAGAAATAGCCGAATACAACTACCCCCTACCGGACGAAAGAATAGCAAAATACCCCTTGAAAGAGCGCGATAGTTCCAAACTGCTCATATACAACAAGGGAGAAATTTCGGAAGACACCTTCCGCAACCTTGCCGACCATATTCCGGCAGGAAGCCTGATGATATTCAACAACACCAAGGTTATTCAGGCACGACTGCGTTTCCGCAAGCCGACGGGTGCTCAGATAGAGGTATTTTGTCTCGAGCCCGAAAGCCCAAACGACTATGCACTTATTTTCCAACAGACCGAAAGTTGTGTATGGCAAGCCCTTGTCGGAAATTCCAACAGATGGAAAAGCGGCACACTGACACAGAGCGTAAACGTTGCCGGCAAAGAGATAACATTGACAGCCGAACGCATCAGCAGTCCATCGTCAATAAACTCCGTACGCTTAAGTTGGGACGGAGGAATAACATTTGCCGAACTGCTCGAAAGTGTAGGCGAACTTCCCATTCCGCCCTACCTTAACCGAAAGACCGAAGAGAGCGACAAAAACACCTACCAGACAGTCTACTCCAAGATAAAAGGTTCGGTAGCAGCACCCACCGCAGGGCTTCACTTCACCCCAACGGTATTCGAAAACCTGCGCAGCAACAATGTAGAGTGTCGCGAAGTGACACTGCATGTAGGTGCCGGCACATTCAAGCCTGTAAAAAGCGACCTTATTGCCGACCACGAAATGCACGAGGAGTATATTGAGGTAAGCAAGGAACTCATCGAACGTCTTATAGCAGCAGAGGCAGCAACCATAGCAGTAGGAACCACCTCGGTACGAACCATCGAGAGCCTTTACTTCCTTGGCGAGTCAGTTGCAGAAGAACCTGCAACCGACCCCGCCACCCTGCACGTCGACCAATGGACACCATACGAAAAGGAGCACACCATGAGCGCAGTTGAATCACTGAAGGCGTTGCACACATACATGGAACATCATGGACTTGAGAAGATACATGCACATACCCGCATAATGATAGCTCCGGGATACAAATACCGCATAGTAAAAGCCATCGTCACCAATTTCCACCAGCCCCAAAGCACCCTGCTGTTGCTTGTATCGGCATTCGTATCGGGAAATTGGAAAAAAATATACGAATATGCACTAAGCAACGGATTCCGTTTCCTCAGCTACGGTGACAGTTCACTTCTGATACCATAATAGAGC
>CAJGDX010000011.1 GCA_904502185.1 uncultured Bacteroidaceae bacterium
AGGTTAAGGCGCTGTGCCAAAATGACACAGCGCCCAAACCTTTTTTTAATTATAATCTTGTAATCTATTTAGATATCTATCTAATATAGAATAATCAAGTTTTAATTACTTAACGAGAACTGTCTCAGACTTAACAACGCCGTTAGCGTAAACTGTCTTAACGATGTTGATACCCTTAACAGGAGCTGCAACTGCAACACCACCTACTGTGTAGTAAGTTACAGATACAACCTCGTCACCTTCTGCCTCTGCGCCGCCGATATTAGTCTTGCGAGCGTCGATGTTGCGGAGGAACCACTGAGAAGCCTTGTCTGTACCTGCCCAGTAAACGATGTCACCACCTGCGCCCTTACCGCCGCTGTTGCCCTCAAGGTGCATTGAAGCGTTACCGTGTGAAGGATGCCAGAAGTCGAATACGTATGCACCCTGTGAACGGATGATGTAAGGCTCCTCGGGATCAACTGTCAAACCGATATCCTGTGAACGAGCACCGTCAACGCTGGTACCTGCATACTGACCAACCTCAACGCTCTGGATGAAGTAAGCGTTAGCTGCCTGAACTGAGTCGATAACCTCGTCCTCGAGCCAGAGCTGAACTTTCTCGCTGTTAGAAGCTGAGATAAGTTTGAACATGTAGCGTGCGTGTACCTCTGTAAGGTCTACAGCAGGAGCATCTGCCCACCAGAGGCTGTAATCGCTTACACAGTTGGGGCTGTTAGCCTCGAAGTCGTTGAAGTATGTACACATGTACTTAGAGCTACCTGTTGAAGCGATGAATGACTCTCTGTAAGCAGCCTCGAATACGTATGTACCCTCAACGATGGGGTTAGTCTCTGCTGTAGCTGCTGTAAGAACTGCTGCCTCAAGCTCGGGAAGTGCTGACTTAGCTGTAGCCTCGTCGTTTGTTGCAAGAGCCTTCTGTGCTTTCTCGAGAGCGGCTGCGTATGCACCTGCTGACTCAACTGAGTAGTAACCGGGGTCGGGACCTACCTCAACACCCATTGCGGTTGCTGCTGCTACAGCGTTCTTCAACCAGTAGAGGTAAGGATTGTCCATAGTCATCTTGTAGATTCTCCACTCACCTTCGCCGTCCCAGTCGTTGTTCTCGAACGCGTCGATTGAGAAGTAACCGATGTTATCGCCCCAGTCCTGAGCTACGATGTAGGGGTGAGGAGTACCATTACGCATTACTGTATCGTTGTACATGTAAACTACGAATGTGTTGTCGTATGCCTCTTTGCCGTACTGAGCACGGTTCATGGGAGCAAAGATGAACTTACCTGCCTCAGCCTTATTGATTGTTGTGCTGTTGCCACCCCAACCGTCGTCGTCGATTGTCTGTGACCAGTATGAACCGTCAGCGAGTGACTGGATGTAGAATGAACCATCCTCAGCACCTGTCTTGCGAACTGAGAATGCACAAGGTGCGCCAATCTTTGTTCCGAATGCAAGGTTCTTTGAGTAGAACTTCTCGAAGCCTTCACCGTTACCCTCGGGTGCGCAGTTCAAAAGACCCTGGAATGCGTAGATACCGTCGTCTGTGATCTGAGAAGCGTCTGTGATGATTTCACCAAGCTTGGTGTTGTAGAAGTCGGGAAGTTCGATATCGTCGGGTGAGTAGCTGTAGCCTGACTCACCGATTACGAAGTCTGTGGGAGTGTTAACACCGTTTGAACGGCCGTACTGAACATACTTGAATGAGCTGATTGCCTCGGGGAATTTCACCTCCAACCACATGTATGTGGGGTTAGCATCGTAGTCGGGTACCTGACCGCTGCCCCATGTTGCGTGAGCATGTGTACCTGTGTTATTGTCAACGAGTGCGCCATAACCCTGGTAGTCACCGCTAGCGTTCTCGGGACGTGTCATGATACAGTTAGATGTAAAGCTTTCTGCTGTCAAAGCAATCTTGTTGCCTGATGCATCGTAGAATTCTACCTCACCGAATGTGGGGAATACATACTGTGTACCGCTGTATACACCCATGTTGTTGGTCTTGAAGTATGTGAAACGGATAACATCAGTCTCACCTGTCAAGTTATACAAGGGTGATTCCCATTTGTAACCACCATAGCTCTGCAGTGTACCGGGAAGACCATCCTCTGTTGTACCTACGCGGAAGGGAAGTGTCTTAACGTTAGAAACCTTAGCTGCCCAGAAACCGTCGATAGCAGCATAGATGCTTGCGATAGCTGCGTCAACGTCAGCGAGTGACTGATATGTGTCAACTACCTGCATTGCTGCGTCTGATGTAGTAACGAGGTTATCAAATGCTGCGCCATTGTATGAACCCTCTACCCAGTCAGGAGCCTCTGATACAACGATGTCACCATTCTCGACTGCTGCTGTGATGTAGTCGATAGAGTCAACGTAAGCCCAGATTGTTGTAGCTGCGTAAGCTGCTGTCAACAGGTTAAGGCTTCTCTTGGTTGTGAGGATTTCTGCTGCTGTAACGTCAGCCTTAGCTACGAGTGCCTTAGCCTCAGCAACTGCTGCTACGATTGCATCGTACTCACCTTCGTCGTAACCCTCTACCTTACCAATCTCGTTGAGGCGGCGCTCAGCGTCGTCGATAACCTCCTGCAACTGCGAAGCAATAGCTGAACCTTTGATAGAAGCTTTGTAGATGTTCCAGTTGTATGTGTTGGGACGTGCGCGATTAGCCTTAGACTCGTCGTCGTTGCCAACGAGACCCATCTTACCGATAGCGTCGTAAGAGATAAGGTAAGCATTGTCTTCCATTGACATTACAAATGCGCCCTCAACAGTGTCGCAAGGAGCAAATGTAATTGTAGCTGCCTTGAGGATGTCCTCGGTCCAGTGATACCAGCTGGGAACATACTCTCTCTTAACTGCGTAGCGACCGTTGTTCAACCAGCCAATTTTGTAACCGTTCTCAACGTTTGCATCGGGAGTAAGGAAAACAAGCTGTGAGGCATTAGGTGTCTCATCTGCACCGTAGGGTGAGTGGAAGTATGTATGACCCTTAACCAAACGGTTGATGTTCTCGTTGGGGTTGTACTGATAATCCTCAGCATTAGTGCGGATAACAAAAAGCGCACCCTCTTCTGCCAATTCCTCAACTGATGTCACCTGCTCGCCAAGCTGGAACTCCTGCTCGGGGAAGGGGAGGAACTGTGTACCGGGTGTGATACCCATGTGAGTGATGAGGTTCTTGTGGTAGTCTGAACGTGTGTTCCAGTTGAAAGAGAAGCTGGTTACAGGCTCAACAAGTTCGAACTCTACATAGTGGTAAGCATTGGGAAGAGTACCATTTGAATAGGTAGTGTGAAGGTATGTACCCTCGTTCTTGTCGCTAAGAGCCTCAAGGCCGCCACCGTCGTTTGATGCAATAGCGTTACATGAAGCTACGTACTCAATCTGTTTGCCGGTACCGTCGTAGATACGGAACTCAGACATTGTAAAGAAGGGGAAACCTGTACCCCAACCAACTGACAAACCATCGTTTTGAGCAGTTCCAAGAGCGTCTACTGTGTTAGTAGAGATAACTGTGAAGCGGAGTGTAGAAACTGCTTCATCCAATTCATAGGTCTTAGATTGGAACGAATAGTTACGTACAATCTTTGAACCGGGAAGGCCATCAGCTGTTTTCAGGATGATGGGCCACTGTGCTTTTTCAGCCATACCAAAAGCGGCAACGAGCGTCAAAAGACAGGTTAAAAGTAAATTTTTTTTCATAAAATATTAATTAAAAATAAGTTGATTGTTCTTTTTTAAACTGTTTCTTGCTTATTTCTGAATTTTCTTTTTTTCTTACATCAGCCCTTGCGTATTGGGTCTATTCGGCGCAAAGTTATATATTTTTTCTATTTCGCAATAAGTTTGACCACTTTTAAATAGTTAAAAAAACTTAAAGATAACACTGCAACAAATAGACGACGGTATATCGTGACTCCTACAGAGGTTTTCAATTTTAAAAAGAAAAGTTAGAATGAGAAGAATATTTTTAGTTTTAAAGGGTAATACCTTGACAAATTGATACGATTATGATTAAAGGGAGTTTTTAATTGTCAGCAGCTTTCTCATCAGATTCACAGGGATTTTATCCTTTTTGTACCAATAAACGCTATCCTACTTAAAGAGGGACAGGCGAAACAAGGTGAGCAGAGGAATTAGAATACAAAAAAGCAGGGGCAGACTATGCAGCCCGCCTCTGCTATAATAATATAAGGAACACACTAAATGAATATATACTTCAGCACAAACAATACAGCTAAAATATACATAGTGGGCGTAAGCTTCTTGAACTTGCCACAGAGGAGATTAAGTGCTACATAAAGTATCATACCTGCAAGAATACCATCGGAAATGGAGTAAGCCAATGGCATCATGATGATACATGCAAACGCAGGGATAGCCTCGGTGTAGTCCGAGAAATCAATTCTGCGTACAGGTTCCAGCATCAACATTCCCACAATTATAAGCACAGGTGCTGTGGCAGCAGAAGGAATGGAGAGGAACAGGGGCGAGAAGAAGAGTGTAACAATGAAGCAGCATGCAACGACAAAGGCTGTGAGTCCTGAACGGCCACCTTGTGCTATGCCCGATGCACTCTCAACGTAGGTGGTAGTTGTGGATGTACCGATGCAGGCACCAAAGGTGGTAGCAATGGCATCAGCCATGAACGCCTGTTTGAGTCGGGGTATTCTGCCTGTCTTCTTATCAACCATGTCGGCCTTGGTGCATACACCAATGAGCGTACCCACTGTGTCGAACATATCGATAAACAGGAAAGTAAAGACAACTACGAGCATGTCAAGTGTAAACACCTTATCCCACTCGAACTGCATGAAAATAGGTTCAATTGACTGGGGCGCGGAAATGACACCCTGGAATTTTGTCACACCCATGGGAATGCCGATAAGGGTAGTGATAAGGATTCCCAAAAGCATTGCTCCGTGTACATTCTTCGCATAGAGAAAGCCTGTGATGAGCAAGCCGATGATAGCGAGCAGCGCAGGGCCGTGAGTAATTTCACCCAGCGAGACAAGTGTTGCATCGTTGTTCACGATTATGCCTGAGTTCTGCAAACCGATGAAAGATATAAAAAGACCGATACCGCCGCCAATGGCATAACGCAGGTTCACGGGGATAGCATTAACGATGGATTCGCGGATATTGGTCACAGTCATGAGGATAAACAGAAGACCTTCGATGAGTACGGCTGTAAGGGCAAATTGCCATGAGTAACCCATGCCCAAACAGACTGTATACACGAAGAATGCGTTAAGTCCCATGCCGGGAGCAAGTCCAAAAGGCAGCTTGCCGTGGAATGCCATGACCATTGTACCGAGAATAGCAGCCAGCGCGGTAGAAGTGAAGACTGCGCCACCGGGCATTCCCTCAAGTTCGCTGAACATTGCCGGATTGACAGCGAGGATGTACGACATTGTAAGGAAGATGGTAATACCAGCGAGAACCTCGGCACGTACGGTTGTTTCGTTGGGGTTGAAACCGAAGAGTTTTGTAAGTCTATTCATATCTTTAAGTTACGCGTTTTTCATTACTTAGAATGTCCACTTGGCACCGATGGCGGGCTTTACATAAAAGCCATCCATTCCGCCGAAGTTATTAGAGAGTTCAACCTCGCCACCAATGCTCAGGTTAACCTTGTCCCAGCCTTTGATTTTATTGAGATTGGCCCACAACTGAGGCTCGCTGAGGAAGATAAATGTAGAACCCTCGCTCCAGAAATCGGCGAAGCCGCTGAAGGTTCCCCATCCGTCGAAGAAGCTTATTCCCCACACACCTGTAATCTGGAAGTTGTGCATTCTGTTCTTACCATCCTCTTTGAGTTCGGGGATAGCCTTGTACATTGCCGAGAGTGACCATGTCTTTGAGAAATCCTCGGAGTGTCCCGAATAGGTAAGACCGGCAAGCCATGCATTGTTGAACGGCACAGCATATTCCGAACCGCCAGCCTTGTAGGATGTCAATCCACCGTTGAACTCGGCATGTACCGAGAGCCAGTTCCAGTCGCTCTTCTGCCAGAAGCAGAATTCGCGGGCAATCTCCACGTATGCGCCAATGGCACGAGGGGTGTAGTCCATATCGACAAAGTAGAATGTACTACCGAACGCGTCAGGGCGGAACATTTCGAGGGTGGTTGTCACATAGTCGCGGTCAGTATCGTAAAGTACTTGCAGATTTTGAGCTTTGGAAGCGAAGGAGAAGGAGAGCATCATGGCGATGAGTGCAATCAAGCGTGTAGTGTTTTTCATAATTGTCAGTGTTTATGTGTTTACGTGCAAATATAGTGTAAATAAACAAAATTTAACAAGCTATATTAGAAAATATATCGTAGCTGGATATGATATACAACTATTTTTTGAGATGGAAATCAAGCATCGGGGTAATTGTTATTTAAGAAATGCCAGATATAATGGAGAGTAATTTACGGTCGATTTTACCATTAATTTTTGGTTGCAACAGTTTAGGGTTGCATTCTCTGCTATGTTCTTTTGCCGGGCAAACCAATATAAGAACAAGTTTTTACCCCGACGCGATAAAAATAAGAGCGCGAGATTATTTTTAGAGAAAAAAAACAAAAGCCCCGGAACAGAGGAGACAGCATTGCCTTTGGCAAGCTTTGGCTGCACTCGCTTTGTAACTTGCAAGTAAACTTGCGCAAAGCGAATGGCGCAAAAAGAGGGCATCACCGACAGACTTGGTGATTATAATTGCTGATTGTTTTAAATTAACCTTAACCAATATACAGGTATAAGAACTACCTACAATTACATATAGGCAAAAACCATTATATTAGTCAGCAGACGTCAAGAGGTTTATAAGTCACAATGCATACAAAAAGAGAGGGTTGCGCCATTGACGCAACCCTCGCAGATTATATGAAGTAAAACTAATTACTTAACGAACTTTTTAACAGTCTTAACAACGCCGTTAGCGTAAACTGTCTTAACGATGTTGATACCCTTAACAGGAGCTGCAACTGCTGCACCATCAGCTGTGTAGTAAGTTACAGAAACAACCTCGTCACCCTCAACTGCTACGCCACCGCCGATAGAAGTACCATCGTCAACGCGACGGAGTCTCCACCATGAGGGCTGGTCTGAACCTGTCCAGTAAACGATGTTACCGTTGGTACCTGCACCACCGCTGTGACCAGCTGCGTGGAATGAGAAGCTACCACCTGCGGGGTTCCAGAGGTCGTAGATAGTTGCAACCTGCTGACGAACGATGTAGTATGTCTCGGGGGTCGCTGTGAAGCCGATTGACTTAGAAACACCGTCCTGAGCACCTACATACTGACCGTAAGCTACGCTCTTGATGAAGTATGCGTTAGCAGCCTGCTCGGGTGTGAGTACACCGTCCTCAACTGCGATAAGTACATCCTCGTTCTGAGCTGCTGACTCGAAGTCGAACTTGTAGATATCCAAAGCTTTGTTGTAGTCACCCTCGGGAGCATCACCCCACCAGAGTTTGTAAGCTGACTCGGGAAGATTCTCGTCAAGGTCGTTGTCGTATGCGAAGATAGCTTTGTACATACCCTGTGTTGCGAAGAATTCGGGGTGACCGCTCTCGATAACGTAGCGACCTGCAACCATGGGGTTGGGAGTTACAGCCTGAACCTCAGCGATAGCTGCGCTCAAACCTGCAACGAGCTCTTTACATCTTGCGTTGTCACCTGCAGCAACTGCATCCTGTGAAGCCTTGAGTGCTTCGGGGAATGAACCGAGGTCGGCATAGTAACCGGGATCGGGACGTTTCTCGAGACCGAGAGCCTCAGCTGCTGTGATAAGGTTCTGCAACCAGTAAACGTATGCGTTGTCCATAGTCATCTTGAAGATGTACCACTCACCCTCACCGTCCTTGTCGTTATCTTCGAGTGAAGGAATTGAGAATGTAGCGAGTGCGCTACCCCAGTCCTGGAATACTACATAAGGATGGGGCTGGTCGTTACGTTTAACTGTGTCAACATACTGGTAGAGTACGAATGAGTTGGGAAGACCGTCGTTGTTGTTAGGTGTGATAAGTACCTTAGCTGCTGCCTCTTTGTAGTAAGTATCTGTAGCATCGCCCCAACCGTCGTCGTCGATAGCTGCTGACCAGTATTTACCGTTAGAGAGTGACTGGATGTAGAATGAACCATCTGCATCACCTGTCTTTGTGATAGAGAATGCACAAGGACCCTGGAGCAACTCACCATATACCTTGGTAGCAGAGAAGAAGTGAGGATTCTGCTGACCTGTATCGAAGTGGTTAACGGGGTCACAGCTGATAAGACCCTGGATAGCGTAGATACCATCGTCAGTAATCTGTGAAACGTCTGTGATCTTCTCGCCACATACTGCGTTGTAGGGATCGGGGAAGGGAACAGTCTCGGGAGTAGCGTCTACACCTGCATAACCGAATACGAAGTCAACGGGAGTGTTAACACGTGTTGTACCGCCGTAAACACGACCTACCTGACGATAACGGAATGCGCTGATTTCCTCGGGAAGTGTTACCTCGATGTAAACATAACCCTGTGTACCATTGTAACCGTTGGGGTCATGACTATCGCCATAAGCAGCGTGGTAGTATGTACCGTTGTCGTTGTCGCAAAGACCTGCAAGACCTGCACCGTCTGTGGGACAGATTGAGTTAGTCTTGAAGTTCTCCTCTGTCAAAGCAATCTGGTTGCCATAAGAGTCGAAGAGCTGGAACTCAGCCAATGTGGGGAACTCATAGTTACCGTACTTAGCAGCGCTGTTAGTGTGGAACACTGTGAAGCGGAGTGATGAAATTGCCTCTGTGAGGAGGTATGTGGGAGAATCCCAGATGTAACCTGTAGAGCTTTCGAATGCACCGGGAGTGCCATCAGCTGTACCAACGCGGAAGGGAAGCTGCATAACGCCTGTAATCTTAGAAGCCCAGAATGCAGAGATAGCCTTAATTACGTCAGAGATAGCCTTGTCGATGTCAGCAACGCATGTGTATGTATCTACAATTTCGTATGCAGCATCAGCAGCAGCTCTAAGAGTAGCGTCTGAACCTTCGGGGTATGAACCCTCTACCCAGTTGGGAGCGCCTGAAAGGAGAATCTCCTCGTCTTCGATAGCGTCAACGATTGTCTGGATTGAGTCTGTGTACTGATAGATAGCAAGTGCTACGTATGCAGGAAGAACTGCCTTAACAGCGTTGTCAGCAGCAAGGAGGTCAGTTACAGTAGCATCTGATGCGATGAGTGCCTCAGCTGTAGAAATTGCAGACTCGAGTGCAGCCTTTTCGCCCTTGTCCTCTGTTGCGTTGTAACCATAGAGAGCGATATACTCTTTAGCGTCAGCAACTGTTGCCTCAACAACTGACTTAATCTTGGCAACGTTTACGTTTGCCTTGTAGATTGAGAAGTTTTTGTCGAAGGGACGTGAACGTTTTGCAAGGATTGTGTCAACGTTGTTTGTACAAGCCATCTTACCGAGAGCGTCGCCAAGGTAAATCATCTCGCCATTGTTGATTGTAAGGATGAAGTCACCCTCTGACTCTTCGCTGTTTGCGAATGTAATGGCAGCAGCGTCAATCTCCTCGTCTGACCAAGGCACCCAAGCAGCTGTTGACTGCTTAGCAGCGAACTTACCGTTGTTCAACCAACGCATTTTGTAAGTATTCTCCTCGCCTGTAGGGATGAAGTAAACAACTGATGCAGCGTTAGCTGTAACGTTACCACCACAAGGAGCGTGGAAGAATGTCTTGTTAGGTGTAGCCTCACCACGTTTGTAATCGTCAGTACCGTTGGTGTTACCATACCAGAACTCGGGAGCGTTGTCACGGATTACGTAAAGACCACCCTCAGCAAGTGTTGCTACGTCTGTAACCTTCTCGCCAAGCTCGAACTCCTGCTCGGGATAAGGATAGTAAGGAGTACCGGGTGTAAGACCTACGTAAGAAGGCTCGTTGAGGAAGTTAACCCATGTAAGCCACTGAATCTGGAATGATGTGATGGGCTGTGCAAGCTCAAACTCAAGATAGTGATAGTCCTGGGGACAGGGACCCTGGTACCATGTAGACTGGAAGTAAGAACCGAAGTTGCCGTCGTTAACAGCCTCGAGTCCGTTACCGTCCCATGTACTTGCAGCGTTTGAAGTAGCTACAAAATCAACAGGCTGACCTGCACCATCGAAAATTTTAACCTCACCGAGGCAGAAGAAGGGGTTACCGGGACCCCAACCGCTTGAGTAACCGTCAAAAGCAGTTGTGTTTGCATCTGTACGCAATGTTGCGCATACAGTCATACGAAGCGTAGAAATAGCCTCGCTCAATTCATACTTGTCTGAAGTAAAGGTGTAGTTTTTAGGACCTTTTACTCCAGGAAGACCATCCGCTGTTGTAAGCGTGATGGGCCACTGTGTCTGTGCCATGCCAAAAGCGGCAACAAGTGTCAACAGACATGTTAAAAGTAAGCCTTTTTTCATAAATGAATAAATTAAAATAGGTTTAGTTAAATTAAAAAAGGTTGTATAATTAGATTAAATTATTTAACCATCAGTTGTTTGCCCAATCCGCCATTTAAGCATTTTAGACAAAAATTGTCTGCAAATAAAGGAAAAATTTCTCTAATAAGCAAGAAAAGTATATTTTTTTTGCAATAAGCGTGTGTTATAGTGGTTTAAAACCTAAAAAAATCAAATAATAAGAGATTAAATGGATTACTTGTTTTTATTGACTTATGGACCGGAGAGAGTGAGATATATTTGTATTTATATAAGGTAAGGGGCAATTATGAAAAAACATAGTCGACTTCGGCATTGGTTGCTTTAAAAAGCATCCTCCTAAACAAAAGCAGCCCTGACAGGCTACGTCATAAAACATCACCCATCAGGACTATATTGAATAAAAATATCGTTAAAAGGGAAGGTACTCCCCTACTGCCTTCTCCAGAACATGGGAGTAAGCATCAGCAGCACTGCGAAGAATTCGAGACGACCAACCAGCATCTGGAACGAAGCAAACCACTTAAGCACCTCGGGCAGAGCATTCATGCTGAATGCAGGACCGTAACTGCCAAGCGCAGGGCCTATGTTACTGGTACATGAAACGGAAAGCCCATAGGCCTCCATAAATTCAAGGCCGAATGCCATATTCACGAACACACCCGCCATTACAACTCCAAGATAGAGAACCGTATAGGCAAGGATAGCCGATTGCACGGGGGTTGCAATAATTTTGTGGCTCATTCTGACGGGAATCACCGCATTGGGATGCACTATGCGTTTGAACTCATTTATCATGACTCGTCCCAGAATTGCTACCCTGACACACTTCATGGCACCGGTGGTAGAGCCCGAGCAAGCACCAATATACATAAGGACACTTATCACCAGCCACAGCAACGGGTGCCACATCATATAGTCGGTGGAACAGAAGCCTGTGGTAGTCACCGTGGCAACTGTCTGGAAAAGTGCATCGCGGAAAGCATTTTCGACACCTATGGTGGAAGTCAGCAACAGTCCTATTGCAATACCTGCTGTTGCAATGAGTATGATGTTTACGTAGCACTTGAATTCGGAGTCGCGGAAAAGGTCGCTGAACTTGCCTTTGAAGAATGCAAGATAGAGCAACGAAAAGTTAGTACCACCCAAAAACATAAAGAGCGTTACTATATACTCTATCATCGGCGAATTGTAGGCCTCGATGCTTGCCTGCTTGGTAGAGAATCCGCCGGTGGCTATCATCGACATTGAGTGGCAGACAGAGTCGAAAAGTCCCATTCCTGCCACCTCCAGACAGATAACACCAATAATTGTCAGACTGATGTATATTGTCAATATCCATCGCGCAGTGACAGAGATTCGCGGGTGCAGTTTACCATGTATGGGGCCTGTTGCTTCGGCTGCAAAAAGGTGTATATCGCCCATGCCAAAGATAGGAAGCACAGCTACGGTAAAGAATACGATTCCCAATCCACCGGTCCAGTGCGACATTGCACGCCAAAAGAGAAGACTCGGTGGCATCTGTTCTATGTTGTCGAGAATGGTGGCTCCAGTGGTGGTAAAACCCGACATTGTCTCGAAGAAAGCATTTGTCACCGAAGGTATATATCCACTGAATATAAAGGGCATAGAGCCGAATATAGAGAATATTATCCAGCACGAACTGACCACTATGTAACCATCCTTGCGCGAGATATTTCTGTCCTTGCCCCTGCCCAGATAGAGCAGCAACGAACTGCATGCAACGGTGGCTGCAAGTGTTATCAGGTAGGCTGTTGTTATATGCTCTTCATAGTAAAGCGACACACCGAAGGTGATTGTCAGAAAGAGTGTTTCAATAAGCAACAGCAGTCCCAGTATGCGGGATATTATCTTGAAGTGAATCATCGGTTGAAATATTTCTCGAGTTTCTTCAGCACATGTTCGAGGCAGAAGATTATCACATGGTCGCCGGGCTCAATCATGGTGTTACCGGTAACATTGACACCCTTGCCGTTGCGGATAACTCCACCGATGTTGGCTCCATCGGGCAGCCCGAGGTCTTTAACAGCCTTCTTGGTGATTCTCATTCCCTCGCTGACGGGGAATTCGGCAACGACAGCCTCGGTAAAGGTAAGGCATCTGATGCTTGAAACGTCGGTATTCAGCAGCATCTGGAAAATATTGCTCGCGGCAATCTTCTTCTTGTTGATTACCGAACCGATGTCCATCTCCTCGGCCATGGAGATATATTCTATATTCTCAATTTCGGCGACAGTCCTATACACGCCTGAGCGTTTGGCTGCAAGGCAGGCAAGAATATTTGTTTCGGAGTTGTCGCTGAGGGCAATAAAGGCATCGGTGCGGTCTATACCCTCGCTGCGCAACAGTTCGGGATCGCGTGCATCGCCGTTGATTATCATCACCCTGTCGTCGACAAGTTCGACAAGTTTATTGCATCGTGCGTAGTCGCTTTCGATTATCTTTATGCCTATGTGGTCGGGAATAAGTTCTGCGGTGCGCACGGCAATGCGGCTACCACCCATCATTATGATACTTTTCACCTCGGAGTACTTCTCCTTGCCGCTTATCTCTTTGATATAGGTGATATTCTCTCTGTTGGTCATGAAGCAGACAAGGTCGTCGGCCTCTATCATGTCACCTCCTCGGGGAATTATCGTTTCATCGCGTCGCTGTATGGCCACAATGTGGTAGGGCTTGTCGCGTTGCAGGTCGCGGAAGGGGATGTTCAGCAACGATGAATTGCTACGCACCTTCACACCAATCATCACAAGTTCGCCATCGCCAAACTCCAGCATCTGTCGCATCCAGCAATATTTTATGCTGGTAGCAATCTCCTCAGCCGCCAGTTTTTCGGGGTAGATGAGCGAGTTTATACCCAACGAATTGAAATAACTTTTGTGCTTGGGTTGCAGATATTCGTGGTTGTCGATGCGGGCAATGGTCTTTTTGGCACCAAGATAGTGTGCCAGGATACAGGAGTTTATATTGGTGCTTTCGTCGGGGGTAACGGCAACGAAAAGGTCGGCGCTGCCTGCACCGGCTGTTTTCAGGTTGCTGATTCGCGTGGGCGAGCCTACCATGGCCTTAAGGTCGAAGAGTGACTCCAGTTTTCCCAGACGCTCTTCGCTCTCGTCCATCAATACCACATCCTCGCTTTCCACAGAAAGCATCTTGGCTAGGTGTGTGCCTACCGCACCGGCTCCGGCAATTACTATTTTCATGAGTCTTGTAGGTTAGTATATATTACTCACGGGAGTGTATATAAATTATCGTTTGTTCAAAATTGCATTCAGCACAGCCTCTTTGTCCATTCCACAGAGCTTGTAGAGTTCAGAGGTGGCACCATGCTCGACAAACGAGTCGGGAATACCCATTATCTCTATTTCGGGGGTATATTGGTTAGCCGCCATAAATTCGGCAACAGCCGAACCCAATCCACCCATTTTCACTCCATCCTCGAGAGTGATTATTCGTTTGAACTTGCGTCCAACCTCGTGAAGCAGCTCTTCGTCGATGGGTTTCAGGAAGCGCATATCGTAGTGTGCCACACTGACACCTGCCGCCGCTGCCTGGTCAATGGCACCTGCAATGCTTTTGCCTATGGGGCCTATGGTGAGCAGCGCAACATCGTCGCCCTGACGCAACAGACGTCCCTTGCCCACTGGAACAGTTTCGAGCGGACATTTCCAGTCGGTGAGCGCACCTCGTCCGCGCGGATAACGTATGACAAACGTTCCCATACCGGGCTGCTGGGCTGTGTACATCAGTCGGCGCAGTTCACACTCGTCGTAGGGCGATGCAATGGTAATATCGGGAATTGGTCGCAGGTAAGCAAGGTCGAATGCACCGTGGTGTGTGGGACCATCTTCGCCCACAATTCCGGCTCTGTCGAGGCAGAGAACCATATTTGCACGCTGAAGCGCAGCATCGTGTATTAGGTTGTCGTATCCACGCTGCATGAAAGACGAGTAGATGTTGCAGAAAGGCATCGCACCACCCTTTGCCAGTCCTGCCGAGAAGGTTACCGCGTGTCCCTCGGCTATACCTACATCGAAGAAACGTTCGGGGATTTCGCGCATCAGCAGATTCATAGAGCAGCCGGTGGGCATTGCAGGGGTTACACCCACAACCGAGGGGTTCATTCTGGCAAGTTCGACAAGTGTCTCGCCAAACACATCCTGGAAACGGGGCACACCACTCTCCGAAATTATGCGTTCGCCTGTTTCAATATCGAAAATTCCCGGCTGATGCCACGAGGTTGCATCCTTTTCGGCCGGTTCATAGCCCTTGCCCTTCACAGTGTGAATGTGCAGCAGCTTGGGACCACCCATATCCTTGATAGTGTTGAGTGTATGCACCAGTTCTATTACATCGTGTCCGTCGATGGGGCCGAAATATCGAACCGACAGCCCCTCGAAAATATTCTGCTGCTGATAGAGCATTGCCTTCAGTCCGTTGTTGAAGCGGATAAGGCTGTCGGCACGTTTTCTGTTGAGCAGGCCTATCTTTGTGAAGAAAGTGGCTGCCTTGTGACGTATCTTGTTATACAGGCGCGAAGAGTGCATGGAGATGAGCAACTGGCTCATTCCGCCCACACTCTTGTCGATGGACATATTGTTGTCGTTGAGGATAATAAGCAGATTGTTGTTGCTTGACGATGCGTTGTTCAGGCCTTCGTATGCAAGGCCACCGCTCATGGCGCCGTCGCCGATGACTGCAACCGTGTGGCTCTTTTTGTTTTTCAGACGTGCCGAAACATCGAGTCCCAGCGCAGCTGAGATTGAGTTGGATGCGTGTCCGGCAATGAATGAGTCGTATTCGCTCTCGTCGGGCGAGGGGAAGGGCTTGAGTCCCTTGAACTTGCGATTGGTATCGAAGCGGTCGCGACGACCTGTAAGTATCTTGTGACCATAGGCCTGATGACCTACGTCCCACACGAGTTTGTCGTCGGGAGTATCCATCGTATAGTGCAGAGCCACAGTAAGTTCCACTGTACCGAGGCTCGATGCAAAGTGTCCTGGGTTGTTCGACAGCGACTCGATGATGAATGTCCTGAGTTCGCTGCACACCTGTGGCAGCTTCTCTTCGGGCAGTTTGCGCAAATCGGCCGGCGAATCTATTTTGCTTAATAACGGAAATTTATCATTTATAGTCATAATATCCCTAATATCACGATATATCATGCAAATGTACTCAATTGCCGTGGAATATTGCAAACTTGTTGCAAATATTTTATTTCAGCATGGCGAGTAAAAAGCTTATGGGATTATCAGACAGCTGTTTGTCCGCCTGCTATTTCGTCGACAAAAGCGATGGCAGTTTCTACATTTGTGACATTCTCGACGGTGATTATGCAACGGCCGTCATTTTCGCGCATGGCACATTTGAAGTTGCTTGCAGGGATAGCGGTAAGTATTTTGCCGAAAAGTTCACTTTCGTAGTAGGGACTTTTGCCATCGACAAGGAAAAGGCTCATCTTGCCACCCTTCAGATAGATTTTTTCTATACCCAACTCCTTGGCTTTGTGACGCAACGAAACGGTGCGTATCAGTTCCATGGCAGAACGGGGCATTTTGCCGAAGCGGTCAATCATCTTGGCATGAAATTTACGAAGGTCGGCATCGTTGGTAATGGAGTCGAGCTCGCGATAAAGCAGTATGCGTTCGTTGCCGTCGGGGACATACAGTGCCGGAAAGAGCAGTTCAAGGTCGCTCTCTATCAGACATTCGCTGACATACTCCCGGGGCGAGAGCGAAGCATCGTCACCCTCTTGTACCAAGTCTGCAAACTCTTCTGTTTTAAGCTCTTTCACTGCCTCGGCAAGAATCTTCTGATAAGTTTCGTAGCCCAGATCTGCTATGAAGCCGCTCTGTTCGGCACCCAGCAGATTACCTGCACCGCGAAGATCGAGGTCCTGCATGGCAATGTTCATTCCACTGCCAAGTTCACTGAAACTCTCGATAGCCTCGAGCCTGCGACGTGCTTCGGAGGTAAGAGCATCCTTAGGCGGTGTCAACAGATAGCAGAAGGCCTTGCGCTTGCCGCGTCCCACACGTCCGCGCATCTGATGCAGGTCGCTAAGACCGAAATTCTGCGCCTGGTTGATGATTATGGTGTTCACGTTGGGAATATCTATTCCATTCTCAACGATGGAGGTGGCTATAAGCACATCGTAGTCGTGATTCATAAAGTCGAACAGACGCTTTTCAAGCTCTTCGGGCGACATCTGCCCATGTCCTATGCAGACACGTGCATCGGGCACATGTTTGTTTATCATGCGCTCTATCTCCAGCATGTTGGATATGCGGTTGTTTATGAAAAATACCTGTCCGTTTCGACTCAGTTCAAAGTTTATCGCCTCTTTGATGTTCTCGGCATCGAAACACTGTATTTCGGTGTATATCGGGTAGCGGTTAGGCGGCGGAGTCTGTATCATCGAGAGGTCGCGTGCGCCCATTATTGAGAATTGCAGTGTGCGTGGAATGGGAGTAGCAGTCATAGTCAGTGTGTCGACGTTGACCTTTATCTGACGCAATTTCTCTTTCACCGCAACGCCGAATTTCTGCTCTTCGTCGATGATAAGCAGTCCCAGGTCTTTGAATTTCACATCCTTGCCCGTAAGGCGATGTGTGCCAATGACAATATCAATCTTACCCTCTTCAAGCTCTTTGATTATGCGGCGACACTCGCCTGCCGAACGGGCGCGGCTAAGATACTCCACCTTGCAGGGGAACTCTTTCAGTCGCTCTTTGAATGTCAGATAGTGCTGATAGGCAAGCACCGTGGTGGGAACAAGCACCGCCACCTGTTTGCCGTCGGTGGCAGCCTTGAAGGCGGCGCGGATGGCAACCTCGGTCTTTCCGAAGCCCACATCGCCACAGACAAGCCTGTCCATGGGGCGTTTGCGCTCCATATCCTGCTTCACTTCGGTGGTGGCTTTCAACTGGTCGGGAGTATCCTCGTAGATGAAGCTCGCCTCAAGTTCGTGTTGCAGATAGGTGTCGGGCGTAAAGGCAAAGCCCTCTTTGCTGTATCGTTCGGAGTAGAGTTTTATGAGGTCGCGTGCAATATCCTTGATTTTCTTTTTGGTGCGCTCCTTTATGCGTTCCCATGCACCTGTACCCAGTTTGTTGATGGTAGGTGCCTCGCCCTCTTTGCCCTTATATTTCGATATCTTATGCAGGTTATGGATAGAGACAAAGACCACGTCGTCGTTCTTGTAAAGGAGCTTTATGGCCTCTTGGGTGGAGTTTCCGTTGGGAATACGCACAAGACCGCCGAATTTGCCTATTCCGTGGTCGATATGCACAATGTAGTCGCCCGTACGGAATTCGCTCAACTCCTTGAGGGTGAGAGCAGCCTTGCCGTTGCGTGCCTTGTCGCTGCGCAGACGGTAGTTGTGGAAACGCCCGAAGAGCTGATGGTCGGTAAACAGTGCTATTCGCAGAGTGTTGTCGATGTATCCGCCATGAAGGGTCTTGTCGACTGCGGTGAAGGCAATATCGTCGCCACGTTCGGCAAAGATGGTTCTGAGACGCTCGGCCTGACGAGGGTCGTCGCTCAGCAGCATTATCTTGTAGCCGCGACCGATATACTCTTTCAGTTTGTCGCTTGCAAGGTCAAAATCCTTGTTGAAGAGCGGCTGCATAGATGTATCGAAACTGATGTTTGTGCAACCCTTTTCGCCACTCTGCGAAGGGTGGATTTCCCAGCGCCGCGCACTTTTCAGATAGCGTTCAATCTCGGTACCGGACATAAGTTCGGGAAGGTCGGGCAGTTTCTCTTCGGAGAGACGGGCCTGCAACGAGTAACCCTCGTTGCGGCATTTCTCTATGCTGCTCTTTATGTATGCAAAATCCTTGGCAATGTATATTGTGCCACGGGGAAGAAACGATGTAATGGGAACAGACTCGCCACTGTCGCTGAGCTTGGGGACTATTGAGATTTCATCCATGCGCTCGCGAGAGAGCTGTGTCTCAACCTCGAAGGTTCTTATGCTCTCTATTTCGTCACCGAAAAAGTCTATTCTGTATGGATATTCCGAGGAGTAGGAGTAGATGTCTATAATACTGCCTCGCACTGCAAATTCGCCCGGTTCGTAGACATACGTTACCTCTTTGAAGCCCAGGCGTCCCAGCTGTTTTTCGATATTGTCGCGCGAGATATTGCCACCGACGGCAAGCTGCAGGGTATTGCTCTGCATCTTCTCCTGCGAGGCAACCTTTTCGGCTATTGCCTCGGGGTGGGTGACAATGACAGCACCCTGCCGACGGCTCCGGCTTGCAAGGCAACTCATGACCTCGGTGCGGAGTATGCGGTTGGCCTCATCCTCGTGACCGTACTTAAGGGCGCGCTTGTAGGAGGAGGGAAAGAAAAGAACACGACGGTCGCCACATATCTGCACAAGGTCGTGGTAGAAATATCCTGCCTCCTCGGCATCGTTCATCACCACGAAAAGAGTCTGCTTCGCACACTGCTGCATGTAGCCGGAGAGGGCCACAGCAGCGCTGCTGGCTGTCAGTCCCGTAAGATTGACAGTCTGCCTGTAGTCATCGTCGGTGAGGCTTGCAAGAGCCGCCACACCCGGATGTGACGCATATATCTGTTGAAGTTCCTTCGATTCCATCGGTGGATTCACGGCCTCTTAATCGACTTTACTGTCGCCAACCCATTTGCCGTAAAAGATTTTTTTATCGGTCTTGAAAAGAGCGCCGTAGCCCTGACGGTAGCCTTCGCTGTATTTTCCATACCAGAAATCGCCGTTTGTCCAGTAGTAGACACCATAGCCATGGCGCTTGCCGTTGTAAATTTCGCCGTAATAGACATCGCCATTCTCGTATGTTACCTTGCCGAAGGAGTATGGCTGCAACTCCTCGTCGGAGTAATAGATGTCGCCCTCGATGGTGTGCACACGAACAACTTTACCTGTACTGAGGCTGTACTCCACATACGAGGTTTCGCCACCTACACGCGCAACGCCTTTACCCATTGTTATTCCGAAGATGTGTTTGCCACGCGAATACTGACCATAAACCTGACGACCGTCATTGGCAAGGAAGTATCCCCAGCCATAGATGACATTGTCGACAAGCTGTCCCACATATTGTCCGTGAGAACTTGACATGTATTTTATCTCGCCCCTTTTTGCGTAGTCGCAGAATACGGCCTGCAACACGTCGCACATATCGTCGTAGAATTTTATTTGTGTCTGCGCACCTGTACACAAGGGAAGCAGCGCCAACAGCAGTATTATTATCTTTTTCATATTTAGCTATTTATATAAATTTTCCTGATTGATGAGAGCCTGTACATCGGGGTGCAGCCATTGCGACATATCGGCACCGGTGCGGGCAGCATTGCGAATCTCGGTTGAACTGATGTCGTAAAGCGGAGAGTCGAGCCATCGTGCCTGTGGGGGCAGGGGTGGAACCTCTTCACCATCACGCGGATAGACTATTATGCCGAAGCGTGCGAGTATCTCCTCAGACTTATACCATTTGTCAATCTTGTACCAGTTATCGGCACCCATAAGCAGCAAAAATTCACGACCGGGATAGGCCTTTTCCAATGCGTCGAGGGTGTTTATGGTGTACGAGGGACGGGGAAGCGAAAATTCAAAGTCGCTTGCAGTCAACGCCTCCTCGCCGGCGAGGGCAAGCTGCGCCATCTGCAGACGCAAATTCTCGTCGGTCAACTGTTTGCCTTGCTTGTGTGGGTTCAGCGGAGTTATCAGAAACCACACCTCGTCGGCAAGCCCTCTGTCGCGTACAGCACGCGCCAGCGCAATGTGGCCATTGTGAATGGGGTCGAAACTGCCGCCGAATATTGCGGTACGTATCTTACTCACTTAAAAACTTATTTACAATGGTTATCAGCTGCTGCTGCGCTTTTTCAAGTTCGTCGTTGACAATTACAACGTCGGCCTGTGGTGCAAAAGTCATTTCGTACTCTGCCTTTGCAAGACGCTTCTCAACCTCTTCGGGTGCAGTGTCGCCTCGGCCTGTAAGACGTTTGCGAAGCTCCTCCACCGAGGGTGCCTGCACAAAAATAAAGAGAGCCCTGTCGCCGTAGTATTTTTTGAGGTTGCAGCCGCCCTTTACGTCAACATCGAACAATATATTGTTGGTAAGCAACTGAGTTTCAACCTGCGACTTCAGTGTTCCGTAGAAACGGTCGGTGTAAACCTCTTCGTACTCGACAAATTCGTCGGCAGCGATTTTTGCGCGAAACTCTTCGGGAGAGAAGAAGAAATACTCGACTCCGTGACGCTCTTCGCCACGGGGCGGACGGCTGGTTGCCGATACCGAGAAGGCGAAAGAACTGTCCTGCGACATCAGATAGCGCACCAATGTGGATTTTCCCGAGCCCGAGGGTGCCGAGAATATTATAACCTTTCCTTTTATTGTTGTCATTTTTCCTTACATTACATTTAACACCTGCTCTTTTATCTGTTCGAGTTCGTCCTTCATTCTGACGACGATATTCTGCATTTCGGCATGATTGCTCTTGCTGCCGAGGGTATTTATCTCGCGTCCCATCTCCTGGGCAATGAATCCCAGTTTCTTGCCTTGTCCCTGACCATCCTCCATGGTGCTGATAAAGTAGTCAAGATGGTTGCTCAGACGCTGTTTTTCCTCGTTTACATCGAGTTTTTCAATGTAATATATCAACTCCTGTTCGAGTCGGTTGTTGTCGTACTCAACACCCAGCTGACTCTCCAGAGCATCTACAATGCGAGTACGAATTTTCTCTACACGCTCCTTTTCGTAGGGCTCGACAGAGGCAAGCAACTGCGAAATGCGCTCGATGTTTCCGCGGAATTTCATTGCAAGCGCCTCGCCCTCCTGACGTCGAAAATCGACCATTTCATCGAGAGCTTTGTTGATTGCCTCCATGGCAACCGCCCACTCTTCTTCGGTGAATTCGTAGACCTCTTTGTGTGAAATAACCTCGGGCATACGCACCACCATCTCCATCAGATTCTCGGGCATCGGTATGCCGGTTGTCTGCGAAGCGGCCTTCATCTGCTCGATGTAGTTCTGCATCACTGCAACATTAATCGAGGGCATTACAGAGACATTCTCTGCCTGTTCGACCCACAACGAAAAATCTACTTTTCCACGTTCGAGACGTTTGGTGAGCAGAGTACGTATCTCCATCTCCTTTTCGCGGAATTGCGGTGCCACTCGCACCGACAAATCCATCGCCTTTCCGTTGAGCGAACGCACTTCGGCACAAATCTTTCTGTTCTGAAACATTGCTACAGCCTTACCGTAGCCGGTCATTGAGTATATCATAGATATAAATTCTTTTGCAATACAATTTTATAGTGCGAAGATAGCGCAAGCAGCGGAATTTTCCACACATTTCGAAAAAAAAGATAGAATCAGAGGCCAGAATAACGTTTTTTATTCTTTTTCTTTACTTATTTCACCCGTTTGTTGCTATCTTTGCAATTTAAGAACAGCAGCGCACACGCGCACACGCAAGGCAATGTTTCGCCCACCTGCATCGTCGCCGGTGCAGCAGTGCAACAGACAAGCCTCACATAAACAGAACTTACACCATTGAAATACAAGAGAATAAAATGGCAATCATACTTAACATAGAAGCCTCCACAGATGTCTGCTCAGTAGCACTGAGCGAGAGTGGAGAGGTATTTTTCAACCGCGAAAGCACCGAAAGCCGTTCACATGCTCAGGTGCTGGCTCCATTTGTAGAAGAGGCAATAGCCACCGCCGACAGTCGCGCCATGAAGATAGACGCCGTCGCACTGAGCAGCGGCCCCGGCTCGTACACAGGTCTGCGTATTGCTTCATCCACAGCCAAAGGCGTTTGCTACGGCAGGGAGATTCCCCTCATAGCCATTCCCACCACACAGATAATGGCTGTACCCGTACTTTTCCGCGACGACATCCCCGACGATGCGCTGCTCTGCCCCATGATAGACGCACGCCGCACCGAGGTATACGCAACCATCTACGACCGTGCGCTTAACGCACAGATGGCGACACGCGCCGAGGTTGTCACCCCAGAAAGCTTTGCCGAGTACCTCGACAAACAGCCCGTATATTTCTTTGGCGACGGCGCGGCAAAATGCAGCACCATCATCACCCACCCCAACGCACATTTCCTCGACAAATACAGGAATCCGCTGGCAAAATGGATGATGCCGCTGGCCGAACGTGCATGGCTGGACGAGAGATTCGAGCAGACAGCCTATTTCGAGCCTTTCTACTTGAAAAACTTCGTTGCAACAAAATCAAAAGACCTGCTAAAAACAACATAAATCCATGATGGAATACAATACCAAGAAAAAACAGCTGCCCCTGCCCGAATATGGCCGTGCCGTACAGAAGATGGTAGACCATGCACTGACTATAGAGGACCGCACCGAGCGCCAGCAGTGTGCCGAAACCATTGTCAGCATCATGGGCGGAATGTTCCCCACAGCAAAAGAGACCCCCGAAGCCATACAGAAACTTTGGGACCACATAGCCATAATGTCCGACTTCAAACTGGATGTTGATTTTCCCTGCGAGGTGATACAGAAAGAGAAGTTCAATGCCCCGCCTGCACCCATACCCTACCTGAAGGGCGAAGTAAAGAACAGACATTACGGCCGCTTCGTGGAAAACATGATAGCAATAGCCTGCGAAATGGAGGAAGGCGACGAGCGCAGCAAACTGATAGAGCTCATCACCGTGCAGATGAAGAAAGACTATCTTGCATGGAACAAGGATACGGTTGATGACAAACGCATATTCGACGACCTGCGTGAATACTCGAACGGCAAGATTGACATTGCCGAGGGCGAAATACGCTTAAGTCATCCCCAGCAGAATGCCAGCTACAACCGCAACAACGCGAAGCGCAAGAAGGTATTCAACAAGAAAAAGTATTAACAACCCACATACAAACACTCACGCCCATGGCATCATTCATCATCGAAGGCGGACAAAGGCTCAAAGGCACCATTGTCCCACAAGGAGCGAAGAACGAAGTTCTGCAAATAATCTGTGCCACACTGCTTACCCCCGAGACAGTGACAATAGAGAACGTCCCCGACATTCTCGACGTGAACAACCTCATTTCGTTGCTCATAAAGATGGGTGTGTCAGTCAGTCGTTCGGGTGAGGGAAGATACTCGTTCAAGGCTGACAACGTGGACATGGAGTACCTTGAGAGTGCAGACTTCCTGAAAAGCTGTTCAAGCCTCAGAGGTTCGGTGATGCTAATGGGTCCACTGCTTGCCCGTTTCGGCAGCGCACTGATTTCCAAGCCCGGAGGTGACAAGATAGGCCGTCGCCGACTCGACACCCACCTTGTGGGACTGCAAAAACTGGGCGCAGCATTTGAGCTTGACAACGAAAACCAGACCTACCGTCTGAGCGCAAAGCAGTTGAAAGGCTGCTACATGCTGCTCGACGAGGCATCCGTGACCGGTACCGCGAACATCGTAATGGCAGCAGTACTCGCCAAAGGAAAAACCACAATATACAATGCAGCCTGCGAGCCCTATCTGCAACAGTTGTGCAAGATGCTCAACAACATGGGCGCAAAAATCAGCGGCATTGCCAGCAACCTGCTCACCATTGAAGGCGTCGACGCACTCGGCGGTTGCACACACCGCGTGCTTCCCGACATGATTGAGGTTGGAAGTTTCATTGGAATGGCTGCAATGACCAAGAGCGAACTGACGATAAAGGATGTTTCGTTTGAGAACCTGGGTATTATCCCCGAAAGTTTCCGCCGTCTGGGAATAAACTTCGAGCAGAAAGGCGACGACATCTACATCCCGTCACAGGAGAACTACCAGATAGAGTCGTTCATCGACGGCTCCATAATGACAATTAGCGATGCACCCTGGCCGGGACTCACCCCCGACCTGCTGAGCGTCATGCTGGTGACAGCAATACAGGCAAAAGGCAGTGTACTCATACACCAGAAGATGTTCGAGAGCCGTCTGTTCTTCGTGGACAAACTGATAGACATGGGCGCACAGATAATACTATGCGACCCGCACCGTGCGGTTGTCATCGGACACAACCAGCAGTTCCGTCTGAAGGCACGCACCATGAGCTCACCCGACATACGTGCAGGAATAGCACTGCTGATAGCAGCCATGAGCGCCGAAGGCACCAGCCGCATCGACAACATCGAGCAGATCGACCGCGGTTATCAGAACCTTGAACAGCGCCTCTGCAACATAGGAGCAAAAATAACAAGGTCGTAACTTTTAGAACACACTTGAATACAACATGCTTAAAAAAGAAGATTTCATATATTTCGGAAAATTCACCAAGCCCCACGGCACACGCGGCGAGATAGGCATCTGCGGCGAAGGCTTTCTGCTGGGCGAAGGATGCGACTACGTGGCATGCGACATTGACGGCATACTCGTACCCTTCTTCATTGAAAATTCCAGAACAAAAAACAACGACACAATCATTGTCAAACTGGAACACCTCGACAGTGCCGAGAGCGTGCGTTTCCTCACCAACTGTTCGACCTACATTCCACGCGACTGGGTGGATGAAGAGGAGAATTTCACATGGAACTACTTTGTAGGCTTCACAGTGAACGACGAAGAGCTGGGCGAGGTGGGCGAAATAGTCGACATCGACGACAGCACCATAAACACCCTCTTCATCGTGGAGCGCAATGGCGAGGAGATACTAATCCCTGCCGGCGAAGAGATGATAACAGCCATCGACCACGAAGAGCGCACCATAACATTCAAGCTACCCGAAGGGCTGATAAACCTCTAAGAAAGAGCTATTAACACAAACCACAACCACCATGGGCAAGGAAAAGATTAAAAAGAGCCTCACACGAAAATACAGGCTGACAATACAGAATGAGAATAAGCTCGACAACACAAAGGGCTTCAACATCTCGCCAATAGGTGTCATCATTTCATTGGCACTTTCGCTGCTGATGGTGGTAGGTGTGATATACCTGATAATAGTGTTTACCCCGGTGGGCGAATTCCTGCCCGGACATGTGAACGAGAAGGCGAGAGAGAGAATAATGAACGAGGTTCTTCGCGTCGACTCGCTCAGAAACGAGGTTGACAAACAGAGCAAATACATCGCCAACATCCGCGCCATAATGGAGGGCGTTGAGATAGACAGCATACTGCCGCCCGACACCCTCACCACCAAAGAGGGAATTCCGGTGGAGGCAAGCGAACTACAAGCGGAATTTGTAAAGGAGTTCGAGGAGAAGGAGAAGTACAACCTTACTTCACAGGCAGCCACCGTCGGCGCATTGCAGGAGCTGCATCTGTTCCGTCCCACACGCGGACTCATACAGCGAAAATTCGATGCCAACCTGCGCCACTACGGAGTTGACATTGCCGAGAACCCAGGCGAGAGTGTCCTTGCCATCCTCGACGGCACGGTGATAATGAGCGACTACACAGCCAACGATGGCTATATGCTTGTCATACAGCACAAACAGAACCTCACATCGGTCTACCGCAATTGTCGCACAGTGTTGAAAAGAGTAGGCGACAGAGTGACAGGCGGCGAAGTGATAGCATCGCTCACCGACGAAACAGCCGACAATCAGGAGGGTGAAGCAGAAAGCAGAAAGAAACCCTATCTGCACTTTGAACTATGGCACAGAGGCGACCCGCTGAACCCCGAAATTTACATTGCATTCTGATAAACAAAACTACACACATACAAGGCTGACACAAAAAGAGACAGCCAAAACATTACAAAGGAAATATGGCAGAAACTGATAAGAAAAGAGTAATAGCAATTCTCGGCTCTACAGGCTCGATAGGCGTGCAGACCCTGCAGGTGGTGGAAGAACACCCCGAATGTTTCGAAGTGTACGCACTTACAGCAAACGAAAGAGTCGAAGAACTCATTGCACAGGCACGCAAATTCCAGCCCGAAGCGGTAGTCATTGCAAACGAAGCGAAATACGAACAGTTGAAAGAGGCACTGCAAGATCTGCCCATAAAGGTCTATGGCGGCTACGAGGCAATTTGTCAGATAGTACAGTCGCAACCCATCGACATTGTAGTGACTGCACTTGTTGGCTTTGCCGGACTCCGCCCCACCATAGAGGCAATAAAGGCTGGCAAGGCAATAGCATTGGCAAACAAAGAGACAATGGTGGTTGCAGGAGAGCTGGTGAACAAGCTTGCGCATCAGTACAAGACCCCTATTCTCCCCGTCGACTCAGAACACTCGGCAATATTCCAATGTCTTGCAGGAGAGGCCGACAACCACATAGAGAAGCTTATCCTCACTGCATCGGGCGGTCCTTTCCGCACTTTCAGCAAAAAGGAGCTTGAGACAGTAACCAAAGAGCAGGCTCTGAAGCACCCCAACTGGAGCATGGGTGCAAAAATCACCATCGACTCGGCCTCGATGATGAACAAAGGTCTCGAAGTGATAGAGGCAAAATGGCTTTTCGGCGTATGCCCCGACGACATAGAGGTGGTGGTACACCCCCAGTCTATCATACACTCGATGGTGCAGTTTGCCGACGGAGCAGTAAAGGCACAGCTGGGTACCCCTGACATGCGTCTGCCCATAATGTACGCACTCTCTTACCCTGTGCGACTCCCCTCTACATTCGGCCGCCTCGACTTCACTACAATGAAGGAGCTTACATTCGAAGCACCCGACCTTGAGCGTTTCCCCAACCTGCAGCTTGCATACCATGCGTTGAAGATGGGCGGAAACATGCCATGTGTGCTGAATGCCGCCAACGAGGTGTGCGTGTCGGCATTCCTGCACGACAAGATTAAATTCACCGAAATGAGCCGCCTCATAGAACGCGCACTGCAGAGTGTCGACTACCAGTTGAACCCCACGCTCGACCAGTTGATAGCCACCGATTGCATCACACGCCGCACCGTAGAGGGATGGATTTAGGACTATATATAACTAAGGTAAAAAAGAACTGTCATTGCTGAACTTACATTTTAGAATATAATATACAAAAACCACTAACAAGATTATGGAAATATTTCTCATCCGCGCCCTTCAGTTGATTATGGCATTGAGCCTGTTGGTGCTGATACATGAATTCGGACATTTTATTTTCGCTCGCCTGTTCAAGGTGAGAGTCGAAAAATTCTATCTCTTCTTCGACTGGAAATTCTCACTCTTCAAATGGAAGCCCAAGAACGGCGACACTGAGTACGGAATTGGTTGGTTGCCCCTTGGCGGTTACTGCAAAATATCGGGTATGATTGACGAGTCGATGGACACCGAGCAGATGAAACAGCCTGCACAGCCTTACGAATTCCGCGCAAAACCGGCCTACCAGCGTCTGCTTATAATGATAGGCGGTGTAATGTTCAACTTCATCCTTGCCCTTTTCATCTACTCGATGGTGCTTTTCACATGGGGCGAAAGCTACTACAATGTGCAGAATGCAAAATATGGAATGGAGTTCAACGAGCAGGCAAAGGCAGTGGGCTTTGTCGATGGCGACATTCTGCTGCGTAGCGGCGACGAGCAGTTGGAGAAATACGACGTCGACCTGTTGCGTAAGATTATAGACAACGGCAGCATTGTTGTGCTGCGCAACGGTGAAGAAAAAAGTATCACCTTCCCCGAGGGATTCGGTCTTCTCGACCTTGGCAAGGAGGCACCCTTCATGCAGTATCGCATCCCCGCAGTTGTCGACAGCATTCTGCCCAACGGTCCTGCGGCGATTGCCGGATTGCAACGTGGCGACAGCATTGTCACCATAGGCGGAAAAGCCATACATTCGTGGTATAAACTGATGGAGACACTCGAAGCCCAGAAGGCAAATGGCGACCCCACAGTGCAGATAACCGCCATGAGAGAAGGCAACGTGGTGAACCTTACAGCCACCGTCGACTCAACATACAAACTGGGAATCATGCCTCGCGAACTTGGCTACACACCCGTCAAGAAGGAGTATAGCTTCTTTGCATCCTTTCCTGCCGGAGTCAAATATGGCTGCAATGTGCTGAAAGGCTATGTCAGCGACTTTAAATATGTGTTCTCAAGCGAAGGTGCAAAATCGGTAGGAATGTTCGGAACCATCGGCAGCATGTTCCCCGCCACATGGGACTGGTATCGTTTCTGGCTGATGACAGCATTCCTCTCAATCGTGCTTGCATTCATGAACATACTGCCCATCCCCGCCCTCGACGGCGGCCATGTGCTGTTCCTGCTTTTCGAGGTTGTCACAGGACGCAAGCCCAGCGACAAATTCCTGGAGTATGCACAGATGGCAGGCATGCTAATCCTGCTGGGATTGTTCATCCTCGCCACATATAACGACATTACAAGATTCCTGTTTTAAGGTTACAATATGAAGAAAGGATTATATTTTGCACTGGCAATGTTTACAGTAACATCCTGCAACACGACAGCCCCCACTGTCGTACAGAGCAATTTCACCGAAAAGGAGTATGCGATAGCTGCAAACACCACCACTTTCGCCACTGAACTGTTCCATCAGGTCTATAAGAGCGAAAAGGGCAGCGACAATTTCTGCATATCACCCCTGAGCGCTTCGTGGGCGCTGTCAATGGCAGCCAACGGAGCATCGGGCATCACTGCTGCACAAATGTACGGCACACTGGGATTCAAGGGGGTGGAGACAGACTCCATCAATCTTTTTCAGCAGAAAAGCGTCAACCGCATGGCTACCCTCGACCCCGAGGCTGTTAAAGTGGGAGTTGCAAATTCTGCATGGATAGACAGCAACTTCAAAGTAGAGAAGGAGTTTATCAACAAAAACCGGAGATACTACGACGCAGCGGTTAAGAACCTTCCTTTTGACGCTGCCGCCGTAAAGCAGATTAACGACTGGTGCGCCGAAAAGACCGAAGGAAAAATCCCCGAGATTATTAAGGAGCTGAGTCCGTCGTCGCGCATGGTGCTGATTAATGCCCTCTACTTCAACGCACGCTGGAAAGCACCTTTCATCAAGAGCCGCACAACGGAAGAGAGTTTCACCAAAGAGAGTGGCGAAAAGGTAAAAGTGCAGATGATGCATCAGAAATTCGACACACAGTACTACGAGGACGAGAATGTGCAGATGGCGTCAAAATCATTCGGACGAGGCATCTACAGCATGTATTTCATCCTGCCCCGCGAAGGTGTCTCAATGGACAAGGCCGCCGAAGAGCTTGCAGCGAACTTCGCACTCTGGTGCGACAAGAGCGAAAGATACGAAGTAGACCTGTCGCTCCCCCGTTTCAAGTCAGACTACGGCACATCGCTGAAAAAGACATTGCAGGCAATGGGCATCGAAAAGGCCTTCACCCCCGGCATTGCCGAATTCCGCGGAATATCAAAAGAGGATATATACATTGGCAACGTATTGCAAAACACCTTCATCAAAGTTGACGAAGAGGGTGCAGAGGCAGCAGCTGTAACATCAGTAATGCTCGAAGCAACCGCCCTGGGTCCTCCCGAAACAAAGAAAATGAAAATAGACCGTCCATTCTTCTACGCCATTCGTGAAAATGGTTCGGGAAACATCCTTTTCATCGGCAAAAACGGCCATCCACGTGAATAATGCAACTTTTGAGAATCGCAAACAAACAATAACACATAAAAACAACACACAATGAAAAAACTTTTTGGATTAAGCCTGCTTCTGCTCATAGCAATGGTCGGCTTTGCTAAAACCCCGAAGTATGTATTTTACTTCATTGGCGACGGAATGGGACCTTCGCATGTGTTAGGAACAGAGTACTACCTGGGTGAACTCGAAGGCGTCATCGGACGTCCCAACAAGCTCTGCTTCACACAGTTCCCCAAGACAGCATTTGTCAGCACCTTCTCAAAGAGCAACGGTGTTACCGACTCGGCAGCATCAGGAACTGCGCTTGCCACAGGCAGCAAGACAAAGAACGGATACCTTGGTGTTGAGATGGACACAACAGTTGTTTACAGCGTTGCACACGCTGCTAAACAGGCAGGATACGCAGTAGGAGTTTCAACCACAGTGGGAATCAACCATGCAACACCCGGAGCATTCTATGCTCACCAGCCCGGACGTTCACGCTACTACGAAATTGGCAAGGATATGCTCACTGCCGACTACGACTACTACGCAGGTGGTGACCTCATCATGGGCAAGAGCGAGCAGCGCGACGAGATTTATGCAAAGGCCAAAGAGCAGGGATACACCATTGCACGCGGCTACGACGACTACAAGGCTAACGGCAAGAATGCCAAGAAACTGATGCTCTATCAGAAGGAGGTTGCAACAGACCTTCCCTACGCGCTCGATCGCGAAGAGGGCGACCTTACACTGGCACAGATAACCGAGGCCGGCATAGAATTCCTCTCAAAGAAGAGCAAAAAGGGTTTCTTCTTCATGGTAGAGGGTGGCAAAATTGACTACGCTTCACACTCCGACGACGGTGCAACAGCATTCAACGAGGTTATCGACTTCGACAATGCCATTAAGGTAGCATACGAGTTCTACAAAAAACACCCCAACGAAACACTTATCGTGGTTACAGCCGACCACGAGACAGGCGGTCTTGTTCTTGGTTACAGCGGTGCATACGCGCTCAACCTCAAACTGCTCAAGGGACAGAAGGTAAGCGCCGACCGCATGGGTTCAATCCTGCGTCGTGCCAGCCGCGCAAGAATGGAGCTTCGCTGGGAGCGCGTACAGGAGCTGCTGAAAGAGAATTTCGGCCTTTGGGACGAGATTGAACTCACAAAGGAGGAGACTCACGAACTGAGAGCCTACTTCGAGCAGGCATACGCCACCACAGACATATCTAAACGCGAGAGCAAGCTCACATCTATTGCCACACGTGCAAAACAGATGGTTAACCACAAGGCGCTGCTCTCATGGGCAGGCCCCAACCACTCGGCAAGCTTCGTACCCCTGTTTGCAATTGGCGCAGGCTCCGAGCAGTTCGGTGGTGTAATTGACAACACCGACATTCCCAAGATAATTAAGAGAGTTGCCAAGTACGGCAAATAATTACTTACCCTATCAGAGATAAAAGAGGCTGCGACCGTTTGTTCGCAGCCTCTTTATTTTATCAATAAGGTGTGAATAGCCCTGTGAAAAGATGGCAAACTGCAAAAATCGCAACAGGTTGCATTATTTTAATAAAATAATCTGCCAATAATCCGAAAAACATATTTTCTTTGCAAATATAAAACCTAAAGAGTATGGCAAAAAAGGGAGCAAAGGTGACGAATCGCATCACCAAGAAACAGATGTTGGAATTGTTGATAGACCTTTTCAACCGTCATCCGGACGACCAGCTGGACGCCCGTGGCGTATGTAACGAACTGGGAATAAAATCTGCTACACTAAAAGCAATGTGTCTGCATCTGCTCGACGACCTTGTGTTCGAGGGCTATCTAGTGGAGCCTACAATGCACAAATATCGTCTGGCAAACAAGAGTTCTATCGTTTGCGGCACCTTCAAACGCAGCAACGACGGATACAACCTCGTCTACCCCGATGACGATGGCGAACCGATTATGATTCCCGAGCGCAAATCGGCACATGCACTCACCGACGACTACGTACGTGTAACACTCTTTGCCCACCGTCGTGGACGTGGACTCGAAGGAGAGGTAATAGAAATTATCAAACGCAAACACGACACATTCGTGGGAATACTGCGTGTGCAGAAGAACTACGCTTTTCTTGTAACAGAGAACCGCGTGATGCCTGCCGACATTTTCATTCCGCGCGATAAGCTGAAGGGTGGAAAGTCGGGCGACAAAGCCATTGTCAAACTGATGGAGTGGCCATCGGAGAGCCGCAACCCCATAGGTTGCGTAGTGGACGTGCTGGGCCCTGCCGGCAACAACGACACAGAGATGAATGCCATCCTTGCCGAATATGACCTGCCGTACATCTATCCACAAGCCGTTGAAGCGGCAGCCAACAAGCTGCTCACCGACATAAACGATGAGGAAATTTCGCGCCGCGAGGACTTCCGCGACATAACAACCTTCACCATCGACCCCGAAGATGCCAAGGACTTCGACGACGCACTCTCGCGGCGAGCGCTCGAAGGTGGTCTGTGGGAGGTCGGCGTACACATTGCCGACGTATCACACTATGTGAAAGAGGGAGGAATAATCGACAAAGAGGCCTTCAAACGTGCAACATCCATCTACCTTGTCGACCGCACAATACCCATGCTGCCCGAAAGACTCTGTAACTTCCTCTGCTCGCTGCGCCCCAACGAAGAGAAACTTGCCTACTCTGTTATATTCACCATGAACGACAAGGCCGAGGTGAAAAAGTCGCGCATCGCGCGCACCGTCATTCGCAGCGACCGTCGTTTCACCTACGAAGAGGTACAGGAGATACTCTCCACCGGCCAAGGCGAATATGTAGGCGAGCTATGCATGCTCAACAGTCTGGCACAGACAATGCGCGAGAAACGTTTCGCCTCGGGAGCCATCGACTTCCAGCAGGCCGAGGTGCGTTTCCGTCTTGACGAGGATGGAAAACCCCTTTCAGTATATTTCACCGAGAGCAACGAGTCGCATCAGCTCATCGAGGAGTTTATGCTGCTTGCCAACCGCACCGTCGCAGAGACCATCGGCAAAAAGACAGCAAACAACACACCCAAGACATTCGTATACCGCATACACGACCAGCCCGACCTTGAGAAGCTGGCAACCCTGTCGCGTTTCGTAGCCAAACTGGGCTACAAGATGCGCGGTTCGGGACGCGGCAACACCGCCTCGTCGCTGAACTCACTGCTTAAGGATATAAAGGGACAGAAAGAGCAGACCGTGATTGAGACAATCTCGTTGCGCACAATGCAGAAGGCAAAATATTCGACACAGAACATAGGTCACTTCGGACTTGCTTTCCGCTACTACACCCACTTCACATCGCCCATTCGCCGCTATCCCGACCTGATGGTACACCGTCTGCTCGAACGCTACCTGACACAGGGCGCACGTTCGGTAAATCCGGGCAAATACGAAACACTCTGTGAACACTGTTCGGCACAGGAGCAGGTGGCCGCAAACGCCGAACGCGCCAGCATCAAATACAAGCAGGTGGAGTTCATGACCGAACACATCGACGAAGAGTTCGACGCAGTAATCAGCGGTGTAACAGAATGGGGTATCTACGCCGAAATCATTGAGAACAAATGCGAAGGAATGATACCCCTGCGCACCCTTCAGGACGACTACTACGAATACGACGATGCCAACTACTGCCTTGTAGGACGCCGTCACCACCGCAAATACACCATCGGCGACCCGCTGCGCATACGCATAGTCAAGGCGAACCTTGACCGCAAGCAGCTGGACTTCGAGATTGTAGAATAATAAGCACACGACAATGGAGAAGAACGAAGGTTACAGAGTGAAACAGTACAATGGTCCGGTGAAACGCTTCTGCCAGACATTGGATCTGAAGGACAACCCCGAACTTATTGCCGAATACCGCCGCCGTCACAGCCGTGGCGAAGCGTGGAGCGAGATAATGGAGGGGATACGCGAGGTTGGTATCCTCGAAATGGAGATATACCTTGTAGAGACACGCCTGTTCATGATAGTGGAGACACCTGTCGACTTCGACTGGGACAGTGCCATGGAACGCCTTGCAAAACTGCCACGCCAGCAGGAGTGGGAGGACTATATGTCGGAGTTTCAGCAGGCACCCCCGGGAGCATCGTCAGATGAAAAATGGCGCATGATGGAGAGAATATTCCACCTCTACGAGTGACAGCACCACCCGAAAAATAAAAAGCCTGCAAAATTTCAGTTAGAATTCAGATTCGGGCAACACATTTGCAAAAACAATTATAACTACCATGAAAATACTGATTATAGAGGACGACAGTTCCCTGCGCGAAATTATAGAGCGTGGACTTTTGAGCGAAGGCTACGTGGTGGAGACAGCCTCGTGCTACGCCGAGGCAAACGACAAGATTGCCGGTTACAGCTACGACTGCATACTGCTGGACATAATGCTGCCCGACGGCAACGGACTGCGCCTGCTCGAACATATAAAATCGCTTAAGAAGAGCGACCACGTGATAATAATATCGGCACGCGACTCACTGGACGACAAGGTAACAGGACTCGACCTTGGCGCCGACGACTACATTGCCAAGCCCTTTTACATGGCCGAGCTATCGGCACGCATCAAGAGCGTTGTCCGTCGAGGAGCAGGCAGCATCAGCAACCGCATGACAGCCGGCAATATGACGCTTGACCTCACCGCGCGCAGCGTGGAGGTCGACGGCAAGCCACTGACACTGCTTAAGAAAGAGTACGACATACTGCTCTACTTCATGCAACGACCCGGACACATTGTTGACAAGGCAATGCTTGCCGAATCGGTGTGGGGCGACCACATTGACACTGCCGACAATTTCGACTTTGTGTACGCGCAGGTAAAAAACCTGCGCAAAAGACTCGACGCCGCCGGAGCATCGCTCACCATCAAGGCGGTCTATGGCTTCGGATACAAACTTGCCGAAGTCGAAAAACAGTAAACAAACAGCATTACCCTGCTACATAGAACCGACACCATAATACACGCATAGAACATGAAACTATTTCATCGAGTAATACTTACCCTGTCGCTGGGACTGCTGCCGGTGATGGCGCTGTGGTCGGTGCTGTTCTACTATGGAATGGTAAACGAGATTAACGACGAAGCCGACGACACCCTTGGCGATTATGCACAGCTTGTAATGCGCCGCGTCCTTGCCGGACAGCCTTTGCCTGCCCCCAACAATGGTTCGAACAACAGCTACTCGATAACCCCCGTCGACGAAGATTATATGCTGCGCTACCCTCCCATAAAGTACTACGACGAAATGGTCTACATTCCCGAAAAGGAGGAGACAGAGCCGGCACGAGTACTGAGAACCTTCTTCTGCGACGCCGAAGGGCAGCACTACGAAATACAGGTGGCAACCCCCACATTCGAACGTGCCGACCTGCTGGAGACCATCGCATGGAACATGGCACTGCTCTATCTGGTACTGATGCTGACAATTTTCATCGTTGTCTCGCTCGTCTACTATTTCAACATGCGACCGCTCTACCGCCTGTTGCAGTGGCTCGACAGCTATATACCCGGAACAAAAAAGGTAGAAGTGCCCACAGATACATCGGTGGTTGAGTTCCGCAAACTGAGCGAAGCGGCACAAAGGGCAATGAACCGTACCGAGCAACTCTTCGAACAGCAGAAACAGTTCATCGGCAATGCCTCGCACGAGCTTCAGACACCGCTTGCCATACTGGGCAACCGCCTCGAATGGCTCGTCAACACCACCTCGCCCAGCGAGCAGCAACTTGCCGAAATGCTGAAAATGCGACAATCGCTCGCACGCCTTGTACGACTGAACAAGACTCTGCTGCTGCTCTCAAAGATAGAGAACGGACAGTTCCCCGAATCGTCAGATGTGGACATTGCAGCCATCGTACGCGACAATATTGAAATCTACAGCGAGATATACGAAGAGCGCGGAATAACAGAGAAGGTTGAACTGCCCGAAACGTACATCGTGCACATGAATGAATCGCTAACATCGACACTCATAAACAATCTGCTGAAAAACAGCTACCTGCACAACATAGAGGGCGGAACGGTGAAGGTCAGCATTCATGGCGACACCCTGACGGTTGCCAACAGCGGCACCGAAGCCCTTGACCCCTCGCTCATTTTCGAACGCTTCTATCACAAGGGTGGCAGCGACAGCACCGGACTGGGGCTTGCACTTGTCAGCTCCATCGCCCGCAACTATAACCTGACAGTCGCATACAGTTTCACCGACAGCATGCACACATTCAGCATACGATTCAACAGCAAGTAACATTATTTATATATAACCCACTAAAAAAGATGAAAAACATAGTATACAGAACCAGTGGCACCTGTTCACAGTTTATCGAAGTGACAGGCGAGGATGGAAAAATAGTAGACGTAACCTTCTACGGTGGCTGCAACGGCAACCTTCAGGGCATAAGCAAATTGGTAAAAGGAATGAAATACGAGGATGTAATTGCCCGCCTCAACAACATCAGTTGCAACGGCAAACCCACCTCGTGCCCCGACCAGTTGTGCCGCGCCATTGAGCAGTTGATGCAGAGCGAATAAATTTTTACAAATGTGGCAGTCTGAACCTTGTACAATGTTCAGACTGCCATTATTAATCAAACAGTTCTTTAAGAACTTCGGCAGACTTCAATTCCGGAAAATCGGGAATATGCAGGCGATAGTAGCGTTGCAGGAAATCGAGAATCTC
>CAJGDX010000012.1 GCA_904502185.1 uncultured Bacteroidaceae bacterium
GAGGCGCGGAGAAGATGTACAAGTTTTCTGACACGCTGAAAGCGTGACCATACTTGCGCAAAGCGTGCCCCCCTGAACTTAAAGGAGAAAAGTCACCGACAAATAACAGCAGACTGAAGGATATTTTCTTTAAAGAAAATTCTCTTTATCTTACTTCAGTGCAATCTTCATCTTAACAACCCTGCCACCGGCATTTACCACAGAAATCAATTAGAGATGCCAGACAAGAAAAAGAGGGCAACCCATTCATTTTTCTGGGTCACCCTCAACTCTTTTTATACAATTCAGTTACCTGCTATCTGTCCTTGTTAATCATTGCATCGATTACAGCAACAGCAGTAACGTTCACAATATCACGAACAGAGCTTTCAAAATCGATAAAGTGAATAGCCTTGTTCAATCCCATCTGGATGGGGCCGATAACCTCAGTATCGGAACTCATAGCCTGAACAAACTTGTATGATGCATTTGCCGATGTCAGGTTGGGGAAGACAAGAGTATTCACATCTAGACCCTTCAAACGTGTGAAAGGATATTTAGTATCGCGCAACTCCTTATCCATAGCTATGTTAACCTGCATTTCGCCATCGATTGCCCAATCGGGATGTTCGCGCTGCAACTCTTCGATTGCACTATGTACGGCAGCAGCACTGCCACCCTTGTCTGTACCGAAGTTAGAGTACGACACCATAGCCATCACAGGAGTGTGGTTGAAGAAACGAACCGATTTTTCGGCAAGACGTGCAATATTCTTCATTATCTCTTTAGAGGGGTGGCGGTTGATAAGCGTATCGGCCACAAAGTATGTACCCTTCTTTGAATTGAGGATGTGCATTGCCGCAAAAGTGTCAAAACCGGGCTGCAATCCGATAACCTCGCGAGCAACCTTGATGGTATTTGAATATTTTGTATATACTCCGGTGATGAACGCATCAGCATCGCCCACCTCTACCATCATCATACCAAAGTAGTTACGTTCGAACATCTTATCGTTTGCCTCTTCATAGGTATATCCCTCGCGGCAACGTTTGTCGGTAAGGATTCTGGCATATCGTTCGCGACGAGCAGCCTCGCGGTCGTGACGAAGGTTTACAATCTCGATACCCTCGAGACTAAGGTCGAGCTCGGCTGCAAGTTTCTCAATACGCTCCTCGTTACCCAAAAGAATAGGATAACAGATACCCATTGACTTTGCCTCTACGGCAGCCTTGAGCATTGTAGGATGCACACCCTCGGCAAACACCACGCGCTGGGGGTTGGTACGAGCAGTTTCGTGAAGCTGCTGGGTGAGTTTCGACTCACGACCCATAAGTTCAAGAAGATGCTCTTTGTATTTATCCCAATCTGTGATAACCTTACGCGCAACGCCACTCTCTATGGCAGCTTTTGCCACAGCAGTAGAAACCTCTGTCAACAGACGGGGGTCAACAGGCTTCGGAATGAAATAGTCGCGTCCGAAAGAGAGGTTGCTCACATGATAAACCTTGTTGACAATCTCGGGAACAGGCTGTTTGGCAAGTGCAGCAATTGCACGAACAGCAGCAATCTTCATCTCCTCGTTGATAGCCTTTGCAGCTGTATCAAGCGCACCACGGAAGATATAAGGGAAACCAATTACGTTGTTAATCTGGTTGGGATAGTCCGAACGTCCGGTACTCATCAGCACATCGGGACGGCTGGCCATAGCCTCTTCGTAAGTAATCTCGGGAACAGGGTTGGCAAGAGCAAAGACAATGGGGTCTTTTGCCATCGAACGTATCATATCCTGTGAAAGGATGTTACCCTTTGAAAGACCAAGGAAGACATCAGCGCCCACCATAGCCTCTTCCAATGTGTGAATATCGGTACGGGTGGTTGCAAACTCCTGCTTCTCGGGAGTGAGCGAAGGACGGTCAACAGAGATAACTCCACGGCTGTCGAGCATCACCACATTCTCTTTTTTCACGCCGACAGAGATATAAAGACGTGCGCAAGAGATTGCAGCAGCACCTGCACCGTTTACAACAACCTTTACTTTGGAAATATCTTTACCGTTTACTTCAAGAGCATTCAACAATCCGGCAGCCGAAATAATTGCAGTACCATGCTGGTCGTCGTGCATCACAGGAATATCGAGTTCCTCTTTAAGACGGCGCTCGATTTCGAAACATTCGGGAGCCTTGATATCCTCAAGATTTATACCTCCGAAGGTAGGAGAGATTGCCTTTACAGCCTCAACAAATTTTGCAGGGTCCTTTTCGTCGACCTCAATGTCAAATACGTCGATACCTGCATATATCTTGAACAGAAGGCCTTTACCCTCCATCACAGGTTTTCCGCTGAGCGCACCAATGTCACCCAATCCCAGAACTGCAGTACCGTTGGAGATTACTGCTACAAGGTTACCTTTATCCGTATATTTGTACGCGTTCTCTTGGTCTTTCTGAATTTCGAGACAGGGTTCGGCAACACCGGGAGAGTATGCCAAACTCAAATCCATTTGAGTAAAATAGGGTTTTGTAGGAACAACTTCTATCTTACCGGGACGTTTACCGGCATGATATTTAAGAGCCTCTTCTTTTGTAATCTTTGTCATATTTATATCTAACTGAATATTCTACTTTTTTCTAACTTTCACAGGAGCCGCAGGGATACCGGGAAGAACAGGATAGTTCTCAATCTCCTTCAACAAATACTCAACGGCCTTGTTTATCTGATTGTCATTACCCAGATAATCCTCGAAGGGGTTGATGTCGACCTCAATATCGGGATTTACACCCACACCCTCAATAAGCCACTCACCCTCGGGCGAGTAAGAGGTAAAGAAGGGAGTACGCATATCCTGTCCGTCAATGTAGGGACGTGAACCGCTGATACCCACGATTCCACCCCAGGTACGGCAACCCATCAACTTGCCGATTCCAAGTTTGCGGAAAGCATGAGGGAACTGGTCGCCGTCGGACATTGAATACTTGTCGATAAGACAGAGTTTGGGACCATGATGAGCCTGTGCAGGCACCACGCCACCCTTGCGGTTGCGTCCCATTGTTATACGATAAACTTCACGTTGCAAACGTTCGATAATCATGGGCGAAACATTACCGCCACCATTCATACGGTCATCAATCAACAATGCCTTCTTCTCGAGCTGGGGATAGAAATACTTTGTAAAGCAGGTCATTCCCTTTGCGCCCATATCAGGAATGTGAACATAGCCAACCTTTCCGCCCGAAAGCGAATCGACGAGAGCAATGTTACGCATCACCCAATCGTGATAAGCAAGTCCCTGCTCCTCGGCAATAGGCTTCACATAGACACGACGCGCACCCTCGAGCGATGATTTTCCGTTTACATCGAGAGCCACAGTCATGCCCACTTTACCTACAAGTGCCTCATATATATCGCTGAATCGGCTTGCAGGAATACCGTCGATGGCTACAATAAAGTCGCCACGCTTAACATTGACACCGGGAGCGCGCAAAGGAGATTTTGCACCACTCTCCCAATCCTCACCTTCGAAGATGTAGTCAATTCTGTAATTGCCATTCTTGTCCTTGGCAAATTTACCACCGAGCAGACCTACAGCAACAGCCTTAGGCGCGGGAGTCTCACCCGAGGTAATATACGCATGACCCACGCAAGCCTCACCAATCATTTCGCTGATAAGATAGGTAAGGTCGTGACGATGGTTGACGTAAGGCAGCATCACAGCATATCTATCGTGCATAACTTTCCAGTCGGCACCATGCATATTTTCCACATAGAAGCCATCGCGGAACACACGCCACGATTCATTGAAAAGCTGATTCCACTCGGCACGATGATCGATGGTCATAGGCAGATTCTCGGTTGCAAACTTCTTGCCTGCACCGGGATTGTTCATATCCACAATACGGCCACCGCTGAGAAGCGCCTTCTTAGTAGAGGGGAAGTAGCAAACAATGCTGTTCATATCCACATTCTTGCTCTCCATTGTCTTCAGGTCGAGCGACTTGTTCTTGCCATTGTGCGAATAGTAGAGTTTACCGTTGAACATACCATTGAGTCCGTATCCACCCTCCTCTTCGAAGAGAACAACTGCACGGTTCTCAATGCCGTCAAAGTCAACCTTTACACTATTTTCATCTTTCGTTTCCTTATTCTTATCCTTTTTCTTATTGTCAGTATCCTTGGCTTCGGCAGCGTCAGCAACAGGCTTAAACTCATTGGCACACAATTCGTTGGGCAAGGGAGTATCAACTATCAGGGGAAGAGCAAACAGATAGTTGCTTTTAGAGAAACTTGTGTTCCACTCTACCGATGAATAGTTAATATTATATTTGCGTGAAGAGAGGAAGAAGAGAAATTTTCCATCCTCCGACCAACGGGGAGAGTATGCGTCGAACCATTTCAAAGTCACAGGACGGCTCTTTTTCTCCACCATGCTGTAGAGATATATGCACTCCATATTGTTGTCGCCGGAAGTGGTGTATGCCACCCATTTGTTGTCGGGTGAAATACGAACATCGTTAATTGTACCCTCGCTGCTTGCAATGATGCGTGTAAGCGAACCATTCACATCGTAACGGTAAACCTCGCGTTTGTCTGTATTGAAGAGAAGGTATCGACTGTCGTTGCTCCATTTGGGCGACGAAGGATAGCCATCCTTGAAAGAAGTCACAGCCTTTGCCTTCTCGGGAGTTCCAAGATTTTCAGTAGAGAGAAGATAGAGCTGATATTCGCCGCTCTTGTCCGAGAAATATGCAATCCATTTGCCATCGGGCGACCATGCAGCATCACGCTCGTGAGCGCCGGGGGTGTTCGAAAGGTTGTAGACAGCTCCGTTCTGTGCAGGAACCGAGAAAATCTCGCCGCGGGCAACAACAAGAGCGCGTTCACCATCGGGCGACATTGTTGCAGCTCTACCGCCGACAGTGCGGAATTCGGGACGCGAAGCAAGATTAATGTCGCTCAGTGTGATATTCACCTTTTCGCACTTTCCACTTGCGATTGTATATTTGTAGATGTATCCACCATTCTCGAATACGATGTATTTGTCCGAAGCTGAGGGGAACTTAATATCATATTCACTGAAATCAGTCAGTTTAGTTGTCTCTCCGCTCTTTGTATCATACTTGAAGAGGTTCATTGTGTAGTCGCGGTCACTGAGGAAGTAGATGCAATCGCCCACCCACATGGGGAACAAATCCTGACTATTGTTCAGTGTGAGTTTCTTCATTTCAGTAGTTCCCACCTTGTTGAGCCATATCTCATCGGCCTGTCCACCCTGATAATGTTTCCATGTACGGAATTCGCGGAACATACGGTTGAAAGCAAACTGCTTGCCGTCGGGCGAGTAAGAACACCATGAACACTCGGTCATAGGAATCTGCTGAGGATGTCCATCCTTCACATCAACCTTGAAGACAAGTCCGCGAGTGCCACAGAAAGCATACCATTTCGAACGGTAGATAACCTCTTTGCCGTCAGGAGTCCATCCGAGAACAATATTGTTGGGTCCCATACGGTCGCCCACATTGTCACGACCAACCTTGGCTGTATATGTAATACGTTTGGGTTCACCACCGGTAACAGGCATGGTATATACCTCGGTGTTACCGTCATATTGTCCGGTGAAAGCAATAGTCTTTCCATCGGGAGAAATTCTGGCAAACATATCAAAACTGTCGCCGTATGTAAGTTTCTTCGCCTCGCCACCTGTTACAGGAACCGAATAGAGGTCACCTGCATAGCTGAAGACGATAGTTTCGCCACCAACACCCGGAAAGCGCAACAGACGAGCCTCGTCTGCAGCAACTGCCACAAAGGACATTATGGCCACAATCGCCGATAATAACAATCTCTTCATAATAATAGTTTATCTTTATTCGTTATTAACATTTTTCTCTTCAACCCCTATTCCAAAAAGGGCAAAATCGTATTTCACAGGGTCATCGGGCGACAGGATGCATAACTGTTCAGTCAACAGTTCCACGCTGCGACGGTCATTCTGTTTTCTATCCAACAGCCCCAATTGACGGCTTATTCGCGACACATGCACATCCAAAGGAATCATCAACGAAGCAGGTGAGATTTTTTTCCATATTCCCAAATCAACGATTCCATCCTGTCGACAGAGCCAGCGCAACATCATGTGCAAACGCTTACAGGCCGAAGCCGGACGCCCTTTCACTGCATCAGGCGAAGATATATGACGTGTAACATCGCCATTATTGGCCTGGGCAAGCAGTGTACGGAAGCGGGCTATTCCTTCCCACACATCACCGCATGCAAAAACTGTTTCCAATGTATCGTACCCAGAATAAATATGCCTCAATCCACGACAGATATATGCAAGGTCGCGCATAAAGAATGTACGGTGTATGTTCACATTCCCGTCAGCTCTTTCCCATTCGCCACGCATGACATATTCGTAGGGAGAATCACACATTATGTGGTGAAACATCCTGTTACCCGAATTTATTATCATACGTCTGTTGCCCCAGGCTATCACCGAAGCAAGCAGCGCAACAATTTCCACGTCACGTCTGTTGCTGAATGCGTGAGGAAACTGTACCGGGTCGTTGTCTATAAACTCCTTGCAATTATATTTTTCAGCCTTCTCGTTGAGAAAAGCAGCAAGAGCATCTGTCACCTTCTGTCGTTTTTCGTTCTACAATTTGTTCACTCGCGCCACTCTGCCTCCATTGAAGAAATTAAGTATGTTGGTTGCGGCAAACTCGGCCATTTCGCGGCGCACCTCGACAGTCTGCGTGCCCACATGAGGCACAAGCACAGTGTTTGGAAGAGCAAGCAACTCGTCACACACCCTGTCGCCGGTTTCAAACACGTCGAGTCCGGCACCTTTTATAACACCGTTACGCAAAGCCTCTATAAGTGCTTTCTCGTCCACCAGCGGACCGCGGGCAGTGTTTATCAGGAAAGCATCGGGCTTCATCTCGGACAATCTCTTTGCATCGATTATATGGTAAGTTTCGCTTGTCAGCGGTGCATTCAACGAAAGAACATCAGAGGTTGCCACAAGCTCGTCAAGCGACATATACTTTGCGTTATACAGTTTTTCGTCGATGGCGCTGAGACGGTTGCGATTGTAATAGGCAATATTCATTCCGCAGGCAAGGGCGCGGCGCGCAAGAGCCTTTCCTATGCGTCCCATACCCAATATACCCAACTGCTTACCCGAGAGTGAAGTACCAAGGTTATTCATTATACCCCACTCCAGCTTTTTCTCGCGCAGCTGTCTGTCGCAATCGACGATGCGACGCATCAGCGAAAGCATCAGTCCCATTGCGATGTCTGCTGTAGGGTCGGTAACAGGGTCGGGAGTGTTTGCCACCGTCACTCCGCAACGTGTAGCATACACCACGTCTATATTGTCGTATCCGACAGCATAATTTGAAACAATCTTCAGTCTTTTGGCTGCATCGAGCAGTTGCTTGTCAATGGGGAAGTTCCACATGGATAGTATCGCATCGAACGAGTCGACAACAGGCAGAACATCCTCGTATTTAAAAGTCTCAATACCCTCGGCAGGCATTATTATTTCAAAATCCTTCAACACCTCGTGATACACCTCACGATAGATATTGTATGTTATAAGAACTCTGGGTTTCATCATTGAATTCTTGTTTCTTTTAATCACACAAAGACAACAAGCCGTAAAATTGGATTGTTGTCTTTGTTTCTATTTTTGTGGAATACCGAAGTAAGCTATTTCTAATTAATATAGTATAGAACCTGCCTGTAGCTTTTCACCTGCCTCGCGCAATGCCTCGCGCACCTCCTCGCTTGCAGGAACCAAAGGCAGACGAAGAACATTCTTTATATAACCCATATTGCTTAATTGAGCCTTTGCTCCACCGGGGTTGCCATCGGCAAACAACAGTTTGTATACCTCAGAGTAATTTTCGTTAAGCACTCTTGCATCGTCGTATCTACCCTCCTGCATCAAGCGTATAAAGGCTACAAACTCTTTGGGATAGACATTTCCGAACACTGAAATAACACCTACGCCACCGGCCTTCATTATTTCGTATGTGAGAGCATCGTCACCTGAAAGCACATCCAATGTATCGGGTTTTATTGCAAGCAAACGCTTAATCTGATCCAGATTTCCCGAAGCTGCCTTGAAACCAATGATATTCTTACACTCAAGCGCCAGTCGGGCAGTAGTTTCGGGGTGCATGTTCACACCTGTACGTCCGGGAACATTATACAAATAGATAGGTAATGTTGTAGAATCGGCTATCGCCTTGAAGTGACGATACATTCCCTCCTGATTAGGCTTATTGTAATAAGGGACCACACAAAGAATACCATCTACGCCTGTGAAGTCCTCTGTCTGCAATTCATTGATGACTGCCTGAGTATTATTACCGCCGCAACCGAGCATAATACCCATGCGACCGTCAACCTGCTCTATTATACGCTTTCGAATGGTACGTTTCTCCTCCATTGTCAATGTAGGTGTCTCACCTGTTGTACCCTGCACGCACAGAAAATCGGTTCCGCTGTTCAGATGCAAATCCACCAATCTCTCAAGTGCCGCATAATCAACCTCGTTAGTCTCGGTAAAAGGTGTTATAATAGCCACACCCATACCCCTCATTCTTTTTTGCGTCATAAAATTATATTGTTTTAAAAATCGGATGCAAATTTACATCAATAATTTCATTTAAAGAAATTAGAGGCAATTTAAATTTATTTCAAGAACCAACAGAACCGAATCAGGGCATTATTTTACGGTTACGACAGGAATATCGCTCCACTGAGTGGTATAATGCGGCGACTGTCTCTCGCTCGAACTCTTTATTTTTCCACTACCCTGCACTGCAAACTTCAGGGTTCCGCTGCCAAAAGCGCTGTTCACAGCATCGACCACAGAGGTCAGTCTATGTTCACGTTCCTTGGCCTCAACATCCTCGAACAGGGAGTGCATGACGTGAGAGGCAGGCATAATGCGTGTAGCCACAACTCCCGCCTTCTTGTAACCAAACCCACGTTTGAACAGTTCACGGGCAGCAGCCACCGAACGGGCTACAATCTCACGATGGTCGTCCGTAGGCACCATCAGCTGAATCAGATGATTGGCATGCGTTTGCGGTGCAGAATCCTTAAAGCGGTTAGTGTAGGCAAAGACACTTATCTCGCAAACAACGGAATGCTGTCTACGCAGTTTTTCAGCCATCGACGATGCAAAATTGGCAATCTGTTCACATAGTTCCCCTACATCAAAAATCTCTTCAGAGAAACTGCGCGACACACATATCGACTGCTTCGCCTCGAAGCCATCCTCGAACTCGACACAGGGAACAGACTGCAACTCTTTCCACACGCGAACGCCACAAACACCCATCATTCCCCGGACCATGCTCTCCGGCAGCCTCACAAAGTCGAACGCGCTGCGCACGCCGCATGAATACAATTTTGCAGTTGAACGGCGCCCAATGCCCCATACATCCTCGATAGGAAACTTTTTCAGCACCTTTTCAATATCCTGCTGACGGTGCATATAACAGCCTCCGTTCAGTTTCGGATACTGCTTGCAAAGCTTCGATGCAATCTTGGCAAGAGTCTTTGTTGGTGCAACACCCACCGATACAGGAATGGCAGTGAGCCTCAGACACCTGCTTGAGACCTCCTTTGCAAACTTGTCGAAATCGACATTCTGCATTCCACGCAGGTCGAGAAACGCCTCGTCTATCGAATAGACCTCGATAGAGGACGAAAACTCCTCCAATACCCATCTTACACGTTGCGACATATCACCATAGAGAGCCATATTGCCCGAAAAGACTGCAACATTGTGCATCTCCACCAAATGACGTATCTTGAAAAAAGGGTCGCCCATCCTGATGCCCAACGCCTTTGCCTCGTTGCTTCTGGCAATGGCACAGCCATCATTGCTCGAAAGAACAATGACCGGACGCCCTTGCAGGTCGGGGCGGAACACCCTTTCGCAAGAGACAAAAAAATTATTGCAGTCGGCAAGGGCAAACATCGTTACATCTTCTTAATCACATAGGTAACAACGCCCCAAATCATAAAATTATTTTCGGCTGTAACCTCTATCGGTTTATAAGCAACATTCTGTTCATTGGCAGGCATCAACCGAACGCCACCCTCGGAAATCTCTACACGCTTCACCGTATATTCGCCATCGATGTAGCACACAGCCTTACAATTATTGTAGGGATCAATAGCCCTGTCTACAATAATTATATCACCTTCGTCCATAGCAGCATCCACCATCGACACGCCATTTACACGAAAAAAGAAGGTAGAGGCCTTATGTTTCACCAACAACTTTACAATATCCAGCTTTTCGCGCACATCGTCGGCAGGAGATGGGAACCCGGCCTTAACATCACCTACAAAAACTCCTTCAGAGGAAGATTCAGAATCTATACTATGTGGAACAAATTTATTCATATTGAGTACAAGTGAGTACAAAGGTATAAACAAACGAGCAAAAAACCACAAAAGAAGTTGTCAACATAGACATAAATTCATTAGTTTTGTAAACATAATACAAATAAGACAACCACAGTATGAAAAGAGAGATTACAGCAATCATAATAGCCCTCTTGTGCTACGGCAGCATACAAGCAAAAATCACCCATCTGCTGCCCACACCTAAAATGGTAACCCCGGGCAACGGGTACTTCTCGTTGGGAAAGAAAATAAAGATAAGCGATGCAAGCAACAACGCCCTGCTGCGCACATTCGCCGAGGAGAACGGCGGCACCACCCAATCGGCAAACGCACCGGAAATAACGACAGAGATTGTGCCGGCCATTGCAGAAGCATACGACTATCCCCTGCACGGCTACCCCAACGAAGCCTATTACCTGAAAATTGAACCGCAAAAAATAACAATAAAGGCCATCACTTCCACGGGAATTACACGCGCCGCACAAACCTTGACACAACTTGCCGAAGGCTACGACACTGCCCCTGCGCTCGAATGTGTCGAAATCAGCGACTGGCCATCGTTCAAACTACGCGGATTCATGCACGACGTAGGACGCAGTTTCATTCCCATCGAGGAGATAAAGAAGGAGATAGAGTTGCTCTCACGTTTCAAAATAAACACCTTTCATTTTCACCTGACCGAAAACCAGGCATGGCGTTTCGAGGTAAAAAAATACCCACAGCTGACAGCAGACAGTTCAATGACGCGCTTCGCCGGCAAATACTACACCCAGCAGCAGTGTCGCGAACTTGAACAGTTTGCAGCCGAACGCGGAGTGACAATAATCCCCGAAATAGACATGCCCGGACACAGCCGCTCGTTCAAGCGTGCCATGGGACACTCCATGCAAAGCGACGCAGGCGTTGCCGAACTGCAGGAAATACTCGAAGAGGTGGCAGCAACATTCCCCCTGGCCCCCTACATACACATAGGTGCCGACGAAGAGAGCATCACCTACCCCGGATTCCTCAAGACAATGACCGACAAAGTACATTCGATGGGCAAGAAAGTGATTGTCTGGAACCCAATCCGAGGAGTGAGAATAACAGCAGATGCAGGTTTCGAAATGACACAGATGTGGTCGACAGCAGGACGCAAAATCCCCGGCATTGCCAACATCGACTGCCGCTACAACTATGTAAACCACTTCGACATCTACGCCGACGTAGCAGGAATCTACAAAAGCAACATCTACTACAGCCAACAGGGAACAAGCGAAATAGCCGGCACAATAACCGCTATCTGGAACGACCGCAAGCTGCCCGACGCCAATGCCATAATTGCACAGAACAACCTTTATGCCAACACCATTGCCTCGGCCGAGCGAGCATGGAAAGGCGGCGGTCGTCAATACATAGAACAGGGAGGCACAACACTGCGATGCCACGAAGAGGAGTACCGCGAATTTGCCGACTGGGAGCGTCGCTTCCTTTTCCACAAAGCGCACTCGCTGAAGAACGAACCGATACCCTACGTCAGACAATGCAACATACACTGGTGCATCAGCGCGCCATTCCCCAACGACGGCAACCCCGACAAGATACTTCCCCCCGAAACAGCAGGCACTAAAGAGAGCTACACCTACGAAGGCAAGGAGTATCCCACCGGCCATGCAACAGGTGCCGGAATATACCTGCGCCACACATGGGGAGGAATAATACCCACCCATTTTGCAAACCCGCAAACAGGCACAACTGCATACGCCTGGACATACATCTACTCACCCACCGAGCAGCAGGCAGGCGCACAGATAGAGTTCCAGAACTACGGACGTTCCGAACGCGACCTTGCCCCTGAACCCAGCAAATGGGACCGCCGTGGTTCGCGCATCTGGTTCAACGGCACAGAGATACAACCACCCCATTGGGACAACAGCGGCAAGAACATCGACAACGAGGAACTGCTGCTGAACGAAAACTTCACAGCCCGTCCACCAATACAGCTAAAACTGAAAAAAGGGTGGAACAAAGTATTCATCAAGCTGCCCAACAACCCCGACGGAGGCATACGTCTGAACAAATGGATGTTCACATTTGCACTAACCGACCCCAAAGGAGTCAATGCACTCGACAACATCATCTACTCACCCACAATTAACAACGAATGAGATACGCACTACTGTTTCTGACACTCTTTGCCACCCGGCTATGCGGTCAGGAGATATGCTACACCCCGACAGACAGCGCAAAAATCTGCAACATGCTTGCACAGCTTGAAAAAAGCAGAAACAAAAAGTCGGCACAGCTGCTGGTTGATGCTGGCACTATGCTGCTGGGAACACCATACGTTGCCGGCACATTGGACAGAGAAAAAGAAGAAAAACTCACCATAAACATCAGTGAAGTAGACTGCACCACATTTGTCGAACAGTCGCTGGCACTGGCAATGACCGTAACACAGGGCAAGAAGGACTTCCGCACATTCTGCAACAACCTGCGCACCCTGCGCTACCGAAGCGGCAGTGTCAGAAGCTACTACGACCGTCTGCACTACTTCAGCCAATGGGTAAAAGAGGGGGAGAAAAACGGGATACTTAAAGAACAGAGCGGAAAAGCGTTCAGCTCATGCCAAAACCTAAGCCTCTGTTTCATGAGCAAAAACCCCGACAAATACATGCAGTTGAAAGAGGACAGCACCCTCACTGCAAACATTGCCACACACGAAATACCCTTTCGCAACATCACAATCCCCTATCTGCCAAAAGAGAAACTGAACAACGGCCCCAAGCAACTGCCCATACGCAACGGCGACATAATAGCCTTGGTTACAACCATCAAAGGGCTGGACGTAACACACATGGGCATTGCCTACTGGAAAAAAGGGAAACTGCATCTGATGCACGCATCCTACAAGGAGAAGAAAGTGATAATAGACACACAGTCACTTCACGACTACCTTGCCCCGCGTAAGTCAGCCCCCGGCATCAGGGTGGTAAGGGTAAAATAACCGACGGAAGTTAAATATTCAGCGAAAAAGCAAACAATATAAAACAAAAAAGCATTATTAATAAAAATTCAAGACAATTTAACATTTAATTGAAATATATTCACTACTTTAGCCGAGCTTAACATTGGTCACACACCAGAACAGCAAATACACATTTACCATTTAAACATATATATTATGAACACACGCATAGAACACGACTCACTTGGAGAGATGCACGTTCCCGCCGAAGCATACTACGGCGTACAGACATTGAGAGCCATTGAAAATTTCAATGAGATAAGCGGAATAACCATCAGCGACCACCCCTACTACGTGAAAGCGTTGGCAATGGTAAAATGGGCAGCAGCCCACGCAAACATGTCGCTCGGCATTCTCGACGAGAATATAGGAAAAGCCATCAAAGCCGCATGCGAAGAGATTATAGGCGGAGCATTGGTCGACCAGTTCCCGGTAGACCTCATTCAGGGAGGTGCAGGAACATCCACCAACATGAACATAAACGAAGTGGTAGCCAACCGCGCGCTGGAACTGATGGGACATCAAAAAGGTGAATATAAATACTGTCATCCCAACGACCATGTAAACCTGTCGCAGTCGACCAACGACGCCTACCCCACATCCTTCAAACTCTGTTTCATATTCCACAACGAAGACCTTGTTGCAGAACTCAAGAAGCTTGTAGCATCGTTCCGCGCCAAAGGCAAGGAGTTCGACGGTATCCTGAAGATGGGACGCACACAGTTGCAGGATGCAGTTCCCATGACACTGGGGCAGGAGTTCGAAGCATTCGCCTCGACACTTGAAGAGGAGATTGACCGTCTGAACGAAATGGCACGTCTTTTCCTCGAAGTAAACATGGGTGCCACAGCCATCGGTACAGGTATAAACACCGAACCCGGATATTCCGATGCCTGCGTAACAGCATTGAGAATAATATCAGGCAAGGAATTCACACTTGCAAGCAACCTTGTAGAGGCAACACCCGATGCCGGTTCATCAGTAATGTACTCATCAGCACTCAAGCGTCTGGCAGTGAAACTGTCGAAAGTATGCAACGACCTGCGTCTGTTGTCAAGCGGTCCCCGTTGCGGCCTGAACGAGATAAACCTTCCTCCGATGCAGCCCGGTTCAAGCATCATGCCCGGCAAGGTAAACCCAGTGATACCCGAGGTTGTCAACCAAATATGTTTCCGCGTCATTGGCAACGACCTGACTGTAACATTCGCAGCAGAAGCCGGACAATTGCAGTTGAACGTAATGGAGCCTGTAATAGTCCACGCAATGATATCTTCTGTACGCATGCTGCTCAAAGGCATGGCACGTCTGAGAACACTCTGCATCGACGGAATCACAGCCAACGAAGGCCACTGCCGCGAACTTGTCATGGGCAGCATAGGCATTGTAACAGCCCTGAACCCCACACTGGGTTACGAAAATTCGGCACGCATAGCCAAACGCGCACTCAAGGAGAACCGCAGCGTCTACGACCTTGTACTCGAAGAGGGACTGCTTACAAAAGAGGAACTTGACGAACTGCTGAAACCCGAACTGATGATTATGCCACATAAATTCTACACTAAGTAGGACAATACCTCATAAAAACGAATAAAGGCTGTGCGTCGCACAGCCTTTATTCGTTTTATATTGCCAAAGGATAACTCTGCTACATTCCGTACGAGAGTTTATCAATCTCCTCGAATACAAAGCTGCAAATGCCCAGCAACAGAATACCTGCAAGGCAGACGATGAAACTTATACGAGAATATTTGCTGCTATTGAAAGGCTTGATGGGGTTATCGTTGGGAGTAATATACATAGCCTTGACGATGAGCAGATAATAGTAAAGCGAAATAACCGTATTTATCAGTGCAATAAACACAAGCACCCAGAAGCCCGCCTTGAACGCACTCATAAAGACAAAGAACTTACTGAAGAAACCGGCAAAAGGAGGTATTCCCGCAAGCGAGAATAGGGCAAGTGTCATCAGCAGCGTCAGTTTGGGATTGGTTTTGTAAAGAGCATTGCAATCGTCACGCGACACACTTGAACGTGTATGGTGCTCAAGAGTCTCAATGATGCCGAACACTGCAAGATTGGCGAATATGTATACAAGTACATAGAATACCAATGCACTCATTCCATCCGCCGCACCGCCAATGACAGCAAGCATTATGTATCCGGCCTGCGAGATACTGCTGTATGCCATAAAACGTTTGAGGTCGGTCTGTCGTATTGCAAAGAGGTTGGCAATGGTTATACTTGCCACCGTCAGGATGTACAACATTATCTGCCAATGCTCAACCATAGGCGCAAAGACTTTTATAAGAATTGTCATAAGAGCAAACGATGCAGCACCTTTGGAAATCACCGACAGATAGGATGATACCACTGTAGGCGCACCTTGATAGGTATCGGCTGTCCACAGGTGGAAAGGCACAAGCGATATTTTGAAACCCATTCCGGCAAAGAAGAGCACAAGTGCAAAAATCTGCAACGGACTGCCATTGACACCGGCAGCCATATCCTCGAAATAGAGGGTACCGGTAGTTCCGTAGAGGAAAGAGATACCATACACCATCACAGTCGAAGAGAACATCGAACTGAGGATATATTTAACACCTGCCTCGGCAGAATGGTGGCGATATTTGTCAAAGGCCACAAGGCAGGCAAGAGGCAGCGACGCAAGCTCCAGTCCAATGAAGAAGAGCAGGAAATGCTGCGCACTGATCATTATATACATACCGAAAAGGGTACTCAGCAACAGCGTGTAGAACTCGCCCTGCTTGTGTGTCGTATGTGCGCTGCGCAGCCACTTGTTGGCCTGCATCACAAGCAGCAAAGTACCACCGGTGAGAATAGTCTTTACAATTCCAATCATGGGATTAGTCAGATACATTCCACTGAAGAGAGTAGCCTCGCGATAACTCTCGCCAAGGCACACAGCACAATGCAGCATCAACAGGATACAGGTGATGGGGTGAAAATAGTGTCTCCATTTACCGCGCGCCACAAGGTCGTACACAAAAACCACGACAAAGAGAGCCAATAGGCTAATCTCGGGGCGCATCTCAAGAAATTGTATATAGTTCATAGTTCTATTTCGTGTTTATGGATGTAATATAGTGAATATATTTGCCACTCCGCCATCTATAAGGCTGCTTACCCACATGGGAGCAATACCTAATCCGGCGACACAAGCGATAAGGCAGATTACCGTGAAACGTTCGTCCCATGTTGCATCAGTCAATGCAAGATGATGTTCGTCCTTGACCTTGCCATAAAGTATCTTGCCGACAACTCTCAGAATGTAGACAGCAGTTATTACAATACTTGTGCAGGCAATGATAGTTACCGTACGGTGGAACATGTCGGGCTGTTCGAACGAACCGACAAATATTGTCATTTCAGCAATAAATCCACTGAAGCCCGGAAGACCAAGATTGGCTAGTCCGGCAATTATGTAACCCACAGAGAGGAAAGGCATAATCTTCATCAATCCGCTAAGTTCGCGTATGTCACGTGTGTGTGTACGACCATAAATCATACCAATGAGAGCAAAGAAGAGAGCAGTCATCAATCCATGCGACAACATCTGCAATATTGCTCCCGTACACGAAGTGCGTGTCATCATCAACAGAGCAAAAAGCACAAGTCCGCAGTGCGACACAGAAGAGTAGGCATTAATGTACTTGAGGTCGGTCTGGCTGATGGCACTGAGTGCACCATAGACAACGCTGATGGTTGTAAGCACAATGAATATCCATGCAAGATCCTCGGCAGCCTGAGGCAGCAGATACATTGCTATTCTAAAACAGCCGTATCCACCAAGCTTCATCAGCACACCGGCATGAAGCATCGACACGGAAGTGGGAGCGCTGGCATGACCGTCGGGGCTCCAGGTGTGGAAGGGGAAGAGCGCACCCAGCACACCGAATCCAAGGAATGTGACAGGGAAGAATATGTACTGCACATTCACAGGAATATTTGCAAGTCCGGCTATTTCGAGGATATTCATGGTGGTGGCACCACTACCGAAATATATTCCAAGTATTCCAAGCAGCAGGAATGCCGAACCGCCCATGAGCATCAGTGTCAGTTTCATTGCTGAATACTCCTTGCGGCCACTACCCCACACACCAATAAGCAGATACATGGGAATAAGCGCAGTCTCGTAGAACATGAACATGGCAAACATATCCATGGAGATGAAAAAGCCGAAGACACCCAGCGACAACAACACGAACCAAAGGAAGAACTCCTTGGTGAGCGGTTGCATGCGCCACGATGCAAATGTACCGGTAAAGACAATAATCGCCGAAAGCAGTATCATGGCAACAGAAATTCCGTCAACACCTATCGAGTAACAGATATTCAACGGTGCGTACCATGTCCACGAATCGGTATAGAGGAAGGGAGCATCGGCTCCTGCACCACGCTGCGCTATAAAATCTATTGTCAGATAGACAGAGAGAGCAAGCAGAAGAGTGGAACCTACCACCATCACACTGCGTATCTGACGCAGATTACGGCTCGCCCACAATGCCAGCAGCATTACAAGGGGTATTACTATAAAGAGATTAAGTATATTCATAGTCTTAAATATTCTTACCGGGGGTTATACAAGGAATATCAAAATAAGCGCAAGCAACATCACTCCGTGAAGGAACCAGATGCAGTAGGACTGTATATTTCCGCTCTGCAAGCGTCTGATGCGGTACGAGAATGCCTGCGAAGCTGTTGCCAGCAAATCCATGAATCCATCAATCACATGTTTGTCGAACCATGCAATAGGACGGCTGATACCACGGAATATTATACGTTTGGTGATAAATATCCACAACTCGTCCATATAAAAACGGTGGTATGCCGCAACAATGAACTTCTTGCTCTGCACCTTGACGGTAAGCACCACTTTGCTGCCACCCTTGCGGTACATGAAAGCCGCCACCAAAATTCCGGCCACAGCCAGCAACACGCTCGAAATTGCAACCGCAGGGTTAAGATGGATAGCATAAGCATGTCCGTTGCTGCTGACAAATTCGCCAAAAGGAATAAAACCTGCCACACAACTGACAGCAGCCAGTATTATGAGCGGCAGAGTCATTGCAAGCGGAGCCTCATGCGGAGCATGCGGTTTTTCAGAAATCTGTCCCTTGTTGAAGAGAGCGAGCTGACCTTCGTAGTAGCTTTTGCCCCAGAAGATAAGATAGTAGAGGCGGAACATATAAAATGCAGTCAGAGCCGCAACGCCACTCATAAAGACACCCATCATCAGAGAATAGTCGTAGCAGGCAGCAAGAATCTCATCCTTGCTGAAGAATCCGCTGAAAGGCGGGATTCCGGCAATTGCCAGACAGGCAATAAGGAATGTTATGTGGGTAACAGGCATATATTTTCTCAACCCACCCATGAAAGCACGTTCGTTGCTGTGTACTGCATGTATGATGGAACCTGCACCCAGGAAGAGAAGTCCCTTGAACATTGCATGTGTGAACAGATGGAACATAGAGGCCATATATCCCAATCCGCCGGCATGAGGGTCGGCAGATGTACAAACACCAAGAGCCACCATCATGAAGGCTATCTGCGAGATTGTCGAAAAGGCAAGAACCCTTTTAATATCGGTCTGCGCACAGGCTACTACAGCCGCATAGAGTGCGGTAAAAGCACCTATATATGCAACGGTGTGCAGCACCTCGGGAGCAAATTCTATAAAGATGGGGAACATACGCGCCACCAGATATACACCTGCCACCACCATGGTTGCAGCATGTATCAGCGCCGACACGGGCGTGGGGCCCTCCATTGCATCGGGCAACCATATGTGCAGAGGGAACATTGCACTTTTACCGGCACCACCGACAAACATCAGAGCCAGCGCCACAGGTATTACGATTCCTGCCGAAGCAAGCAGCCTTACATCGGGAGTAAACGAGAATGTGCCTGCGTAGAAGCCGTAGAACAATATTCCGACAAGGAAGAATAGGTCGGCGAAACGTGTGACGATGAAAGCCTTTTTCGATGCAGCGATAGCCGCCTTCTGAGTGTAATAGAATCCAATGAGCAGATACGAAGATACACCCACAAGTTCCCAGAACACATACATCTGGAAGATGTTGGTTGCAACAACCAGTCCCAACATCGAGAATGTAAAGAGCGACAGGAATGCATAGTAACGTTGGAATCCCTTCTCACCCTTCATGTATCCGAACGAATATATGTGTACCATCAGACTGACGGTGCTTATTACAATAAGCATCATCACCGAGATCGGGTCGAGCATTATGCCCATGTCTATATGCAGATTCTGCGTAAAGGGCAGCCAAGTGAAATTATATGGAGTCAGTGTGGGATAAAGCCCGTCGGCTCCACGTCCGGCACCAAAATATAGCGCAGCAGTGACATACGACAATATTGTCACCGTCGAGAGCGACGCTGTACCTATCAATCCCGCCACCTTGTGCGGAAGTTTCATTCCTGCCAGTGCCAATATAAGGAAACTGAGCAGCGGCAATGCCAATATAAATATCGTGAATTCCATCGTCTATCAGAATTTAAGTTTCTTGAGGCTTTTAAGTCTTATCGTACCCATATTACGATAAACATTGAGTATTATGGCAATGGCAACAGCCGTTTCTGCGGCAGCAATACCAATGGCAAACATCGTAAAGAAAAAGCCCTCGAGATGTTCGGGGTAATAGTACGCGTTGAACACTGCGAAATTTATATCCACAGCGTTAAGCACAAGTTCTGTACTGATAAGCACCGCAAGCAGGTTACGGCGTGTCAGAAAGCCAAAGACGCCTATGAAGAACATCAATGCCGAAAGTACAAGGTAATATTCTGCAGGTATCATACTATTTTATCTTTTACGGGCAATTAACAAAGCTCCCACCATGCAGGCGAGCAGCAGCACGCTGACAGCCTCGAACGGAAGGACATAATTATATTTATCGGCACCCATCATGGTGTTTCCTATCAGGTTCATAGGCACTACGGACGCAAGAGGCTTTACCTCGGGGAACTGATGAGTGAAAATGAGGTAGACACTCAGTATAAGTCCGGTTATTGCTGCCGTGAATCCCATAATATAACGGAGGATAGAGGTGTGTGTAAAGTCCCTTGCACCCTTACCGATGAGCAGTGCGGCAAAGACAAACAACACGATGATACCACCGGCATACACCGTCACCTGAACAGCACCCAGGAATGTGTAGTGCAGCAAGAAGTAAAGACCGGCCGTTCCGAAAAGCACGAACAGCAGATAGACTGTTGCACGCATGATATTTCGCGTAGTCACGGCAAGCATTGCAGCAACAGTCATCAGCAATGCCAGTCCCATAAATATGACTGTATGTGTATTCAGTTCCATACTCTAATCTTTATTAAGTTTCTGAACGAGCTTACGGCGGTCATAAACTGCATTTTCAAAATCGTTGCTAAACTCTATCGCCCCTTTCGGACAAGCATTGACGCACAATTGGCAGAACATGCAGCAGCCAAGGTCATACTCGTAGAGTTTGAGCATTTTTTTGCTCTTGCCCGTCTCTTCGTCGGTGACGTTCTTTGTCACAATACGGATGCTGCCGTTGGGACAGGCCGATGCACATAGTCCGCAAGCAATGCATTTGTTGTTGCCGGCCTCGTCGTGAGGCATCACAAGACGCGCACGATGGCGCTCCGATATTTTCAGTGTCTTTCTGTTCTCGGGATACTGCTCGGTCACCTTACGGGTGAAGAACTCCTTCAGTGTCACCTTCATTCCTGTCAGCAGCGACTTCAGCGACCACAGGATACGTCCGATATATGTTATTTTCTCTTTATTCATCACATTACCGCTTTAAAGTGTCCATCCCATTACCACACACAAGGTCATAATCAAGAGGTTGACAAGGCCAATGGGTACAAGATATTTCCATTCGAGAGTTATCACCTGGTCTACACGCAGACGCGGGAAAGTCCATCTGACCCACATGAGCAACCATATTACAAAGAATGTCTTAGCCAAGAACCATACAACACCGGGAATATAATCCATTACGGCATTGAAGCCCTCGAGTCCGGGAATGTGCAACGGCATCCATCCGCCAAGGAATATTGTCGATGCAATTCCCGAAACAATGAAGAGGTTCATAAATTCCGCCACATAGAAGAATCCGAATCCCATACCCGAATACTCCGTGTGATAACCGGCTGTGAGTTCCGACTCGGCCTCGGGAAGGTCGAAGGGACCACGATTGGTCTCGGCATTTCCGGCAATAAGGTATATCACAAAGGCAATAAATGCAGGAATATGTCCCTGGAAGATGAACCACGCATGCGACTGTCGGGCAACAATCTCGCTAAGCTGCAATGTGCCGCTGAGAGCCACAAGTGTCAGCATGCTGAGGCCTATTGACAATTCGTAGCTTACCATCTGCGCACCACTTCGCATGGCACCAATCATTGAGAACTTGTTATTACTGCTCCATCCGGCAAGCATTATACCCAGCACACCGAACGACGAAGTTGCCATAAGGAAGAAGAGACCCACGTTAAAGTCAAGCACCTCCAGTCCCTGTGCAAATGGCAAGCAACTGAACGTCAGCACCGAACTCAGCACCACCAGATAGGGGGCAAGGTTGTAGAGCATATTATCCGTACGCTTCAGGTCGATAATCTCCTTAATTATCATTTTAAAGACATCTGAAAAGACCTGCAATGTACCCCAGAATCCCACACGCATCGGGCCCAGGCGACACTGGAAGGCTGCACACACTTTACGCTCCATGAATATCATTACGATGGCAAGCATTATGTATGCCACAAGCACACACAATGCTACAAGCACACATTCTATGAAGATGGCCAACCCCGAAGGCATCAGCGAACGGAGGAATTGGTCTATGGCTGTTGTTATTATGCTAAAATCGTACATATCTTGAAATTATCTGTCAATGTCGGGAATTACATAGTCGAGGGTTGCGCCTATTGCCATCAGGTCGGCAATCTTGCATCCTTTGAGCAGAGTGTTCATAGATGCAATCAGTGGCAATCCCATGGGACGGAATTTTATGCGGTAAGGCGATTTTTCGCCACGGCTCTCGATGAAGACACCAAATTCGCCGCGCGAGCCTTCGACAGCAGCATGGTAGCTACCCTCGGGTATGCGTATCACAGGCTTGGTCTTTACCTTGTAGTCGCCCTCGGGAATATTGTCTATGAGCTGTTCTATTATGCGCACAGACTCAACAATCTCGTCGATGCGCACAAGGAATCTGTCGAAGCAGTCGCCATTCCTGTATATAATCTCTTTGAAGTCAACCTTGTCGTACAGAGCATAAGGGTGACGTTTACGCACGTCGCAAGCCCACCCCGAGGCACGTCCTGTGCCACCGGTGCAACCATACGAAATAGCCTCTTCGCGGCTGAGTATGCCCACTCCCACCATTCTTTTGCGGGTGATGATATTGTTGGTGAATACGTCGTTGTACTCTTGCAGTTTGCCGAGTATATATTTGCAAAACTCCTTCACCTTCGACGCAAAGCCGGGGGTAATATCAGCCTGCACACCGCCAATCACATTGTAGTTCTGTATCAGTCGGCCACCGGTAACCTCTTCGAGTATATCCAGCAGTTTTTCTCTGTCGCGGAAACCATAGATGAATGCAGTCAACGCACCAAGGTCCATTGCCGCACATGAAATAAAGAGCAGGTGCGAGTCGATACGCTGCAACTCATCCATTATGGTGCGTATATACTGTGTACGGTCGGTAACCTCAATGCCCATTGCCTTTTCCACACACATGCAGAGTGCATGACGATTCTGATGCGCGCTGAGGTAGTCGAGTCTGTCGGTCAATCCCAGAATCTGCGGGTATGTAAGTTTCTCGCTAATCTTTTCCACTCCACGGTGTATATATCCGCAATGAACATCCACCTTGTTAATAAATTCTCCCTCGAGCGACAGTCTGAAACGCAGCACACCGTGTGTCGCAGGGTGCTGAGGACCAATGTTTATCACATATTCGTTATCCTCGAACAGGTTATCGGGATTCTCTTTGATGCTGCCATCATCCTCCACCGTGTGATAGAAGTCCTTCTCGTTACTTTCGCTGAACATTCTCACAGGGTTCACAGCCTCACTCTCGTCATAATCCTTGCGCAGAGGATAGCCCACCCAGTCGTTACGCAGGAAAAGTCGGTGCAGATAGGGGTGACCTTTGAATATTATGCCAAAAAAGTCGAACACCTCACGCTCGTAAATATTGGCAATGTGCCAAATGTCGCTGACGGTAGATATTGACGGATGTTCACGGTCGGTAGTACGGGTAGCTACCTGAATATTTTCGCCGGTGGCACTGTTCTCAAGCAGATAGATGGCTCCGAGGCCCTCATCGCCCCAGTCCATTCCCACCATTTCGCGCAAGAAGTCGAAACCCTTTCCGCGCAATGCCTCCATTTGGGTGCGAAACTCGTCTAATGCTATAAATGTAATGTTCATTGCTCTTTATCAGTTATCTCTTGCGGTACATTGGTTATTACAAGCGGAGTATTGTCCACAGCATCCCCCTTCTTCTGCTGACGGTTGACACCGCCAAAGAATTTCTCGACCTTCACTTTACGCTGCAACTGCATCATTCCGTAGAGGATAGCCTCGGGACGCGGCGGACATCCGGGGATATATACATCCACGGGGATTATCTTGTCTACGCCGTTAAGCACATGGTACGAACTCTTGAAAGGGCCGCCACTGATGGCACAGCCACCAACAGCCACCACATATTTAGGGTCGGCCATCTGGTCGTAAAGACGTTTGAGAACCGGCGCCATCTTGTGAGTGATGGTACCTGCAACCATTATGAGGTCGGCTTGTCGGGGTGAGTTTCGGGTCACCTCGAAGCCGAAGCGTGCAAAATCGTAACGTGCAGCGCCGACAGACATAAATTCAATGCCGCAACAGCTGGTGGCAAAAGTAAGCGACCACAGCGAATTGCTGCGTCCCCAGTTGATAAGGTCGTCAAGGGCGCCTACAACCACGTTGGTACGCTCCTTGTTTATCTCTTCTATCAACGCCTCCAGCGTTTCATTATCCTTGAATTCCTCGTAGGGAATAGATTTTATAACAGGCTTTTTCATTTCCATTCAAGTGCTTTTTTGCGCCAGGCATACGCCAGACCCAGTATCAGAATAAAAAGGAAGAAAGAGATGCCGAAAATGGCATTTACGCCCACTTCACGAACAATGGTCGCCCACGGAAACAGGAAAACAGTCTCAATGTCGAACATCAAAAAAAGGATGGCAAACAGGTAGTAGCCTACTCTGAATTGCATCCATGTTTTTCCTTGTGTGGGTATACCACATTCATACGCCTCGCTCTTGTTCTTGTTGAATGAACGTGGCGAAATAAGCCGCGCGATTATCATCGTCAGTCCCACAAAGAGGAACGACGCGACAATCATTGTAAATAGCAATACGTAATAACTCATATTAGTCTACACTCTTATTAAGTGAATTTTTCTTAAATACAGAAAGAATTGCCCTGCACTTGTGGTAGGATAATCCATTGTGGCAATGAATCTTGCCGGCACGGGCGGCCTCGTCGTCAGTTGGCGGAAATGGTCGGGCGTGTAGACATGTGATTGTTCGCCACAGCAAAGTTAACAAAATTGTATTGAAATAAAAACCGAAACGGGGTATTAAAATTCAATTAGTTTTTAATATTGCAAAAATTCATTTCGGTTTTTACCCAACAACACATTTACAGACAAGCAACAAACTGCCCATTTAACATCTACTTGATATAAAATCATCAATTCCCAATACAGCAACCATCAACAAGACTTCATAAGCATTGGTAACTTAAAACCCATCCGGCACCGTAAGCAGCACAGCGAGAGACCGTCTGTTTTTCGGATTAGGTGTTAGGACTGTTTGAGTGTGAGTTATACACACGCAGTGTGGATAACTGAACGAGTTCCGCAACACCCGAAAAACAGATGATTAGGCTCGAGCGACAAGGCTCGCCACCGACTGAAGAATGTTGCCTTTAAGGCAACTTCTGAACAAAGGCAGAGCCGACTGATGCGTCTCGTGTGCCGGGGCTTTTGGTTCTTTTGCCCGGCAAAAGAACATAATAGAGAATACTACCTTAAACTACTGCAACCAAAGATTAAGAGTAAAATAGATAAAAACATATAAAGTTTACACCATCCTTCGGTAGAACAAAATAACTCAATTATACCAAGTTCAGATTTTTTAGTACCACTTGACAGGCGTGTCACCCATTTCAATAGTCAGTGTACCACCCTTCTCCACATCGCCATGCTCGATATAAGGCAAGTTATGCGGTTTTCCGTTGAGAGTAATACTCTTAATATAAATATTTTTGTCGCTGTTGTTTACAGTCTCTATTACAAACGTTCCACCCTTGACACCAAGCTCAGCACGCTGCACGATGGGAGAGCCGAACCAGTAACGTGCTCCGGCCGGTTCAACCTGATAGAATCCGAGTGCAGACATCAGATACCATGCCGACATCTGTCCCATATCCTCGTTGCCCGAAACGCCATCAAAGTCATCGCGATACTGAGTCGCAAGCACCTGACGCACCTTTTCGGCTGTCTTGTGAGGCTCACCAAGCATTGTGTAGAGATACAGTATATGATGGCTCGGCTCATTGCCATGGGCAAACTGGCCTATGAGCCCCGTAATATCGGGCGACGAGTTACCCTCCTCTATCCATGGAGCAATGAAAAGAGAATCGAGTCGGGCGATACATTTCTCACGGCCACCGAACAGTTCGGCATAGTTGTAGATGTCGTGCGGAACGAGCCATGTATATTGCCATGCATTGCCTTCGCAATAGTCATTTTCGCGGTGCGCCGCATAGTAGGGACTGAAAGGTTCGCGGAAATTGCCATTGCTGTCCACGCCACGAATGAAACCGCTTACCGAGTCGAAATAGGTGCGGTAGGAGTAACTTTTTCGGGTAAAATGTTCGAAATCGGCATCCTTGCCAAGAGCCTTTGCAGCATTGGCAGCCGCAGCATCGGCAATGGCATATTCCATGTCGTATGCCACAGGTTCGTGGAAAAGGTCGCAAGGAATATATCCGTATTTGTCGCGCTGAGCTTTACCACGCTCTTTGTTTGCCGCAGTCTTTTTAATGGCCTCGAATGCCTTCTCGCGGTCAAAACCGGCTACATTCTTGACAATTGCATCAGCCACAACAGGTATTCCCGGGTCGCCAACCATGCAATTTGTTTCGTTGCCCCAAAGATGCCACACGGGAAGGTCGCCTTGCTTGTCACAGATGTTCAGCATTGCCGACACAAACTCCCCACTCTTTTCCGGCTGGATTATTGTCATCAGCGGCTGTTTGGCACGATAGGTATCCCACAGCGAGAAACCGGTGTACTGCGGAGTTGCGCTGTTGCATATTGTTCCATCCGCCGCACGATAGTCGCCATTTACATCGCTGAACAGCATGGGTGCCATCATCGCATGATACATAGCAGTGTAGAAGATACGTTTACGGCAGCTGTCCTGTTCGGTCAGTCTGATGCGCGACAGCTCTTTGTCCCACGCAGCAACTGCATCCTTTCTCACCTTTTCAAAATCCCAGTGCGGCAGTTCGCCTGCCATCGCCAGCCTTGCACCATCAATGCCTACCGGCGAAATTGCCACCTTCAGCATAATCTCTTCGCCGGCAGTTGTGGCAAACGACGCACGACCATACATATTATTTTCGCCCTTCAGCTCAAAGCTGTCGAAAGGCTTTGAAAATTCAGCAACAAAATATACACGCTGGTCACTCGCCCACCCCTCGGAGTAGCGATAGCCGACTATGCGATTGTCGCCCTCGGCCTGCATGAATGTCTCTTTGGCACTGTCCCAACAGCCACCATTCTCAAGGTCGAATACCAGTGCTGCCTCTTTCGATTCGGGGAAAGTATAACGATGCAATCCCACACGTGCAGTAGCAGTAACCTCAGCCTTTATGCCGTAACGTTTCAATGGCACCGAGTAATATCCGGGCTTTGCAATCTCCTGCGTACGGTCAGCCATAGACCACAGTCCGCTGCCGGGCTGTTCTATGTCACCGCGTTTGTAGACAACATTGCCCACCACAGGCATCACCGTAACATCAAACAGATCACCAATTCCCGTTCCGCTGAGATGAGTATGCGAAAAACCGATGACACTCTCCTCGTCACGATTGTATCCCGAACACCAGTCCCAACCCTGGTTGATGCTTGTCGGTCCCAGCTGCACCATTCCGAAAGGCACATTGGCACCCACAAACACATGTCCATGCCCACCGCTGCCTATAAGCGGGTCAACAAAATCTGTCGGTTTTTCACTCGGTGAACAAGCTGCCACAAACAACAGCAGAAGATACAATAAGTTACTGTGTATTTTCATAGTATTCAAAAGAAAAAGCATATTAGAATCATCCAAGAACAACATCCAGCACCATCATCAGCGCAAAGCCCATTGCAAAGCCGATGGTACCAAGATTGCTGTGTTCGCCCTGTTGCGATGCAGGGATAAGCTCCTCCACCACCACATAGAGCATTGCACCTGCCGAAGCTGCCAGCAGGAAAGGCATGGCTGGTACGGTATATTCAAGAAACAGCAGTGTGACCATTGCAGCAATAGGCTCCACCACTCCCGACAATGCGCCGTAGAGAAAGGTCTTACCTCTTTTATAACCCTCGGCACGCAGAGGCATTGATATAATTGCACCCTCGGGAATATTCTGCACAGCCATACCTATTGCAAGCGCAAATGCCGCAGCAAGCGTCATCGACGCCTCACCCGTATACATTCCTGCAAACACCACACCTACGGCCATTCCCTCGGGAATATTGTGCAGTGTCACAGCAAGCATCAGTTTCGACGAACGCTTAAGACTGGATGCAGGTCCCTCGCTCTGCTCTCCGTTTATATGCTCGTGAGGGATGAAGGTATCGAGCAAAAACAAAAATCCCATGCCGGTGAGGAACCCCACAAGCACAGGAACCATTTCCATAAACTCATTATTTTTCACCGTCAGGTCCAACGCCGGCAACAGCAACGACCAGAAAGAGGCCGCCACCATCACTCCCGAAGCGAATCCCAACAGTGCCTTCTGTACTCTGTCCGAAATATTGCGACGAAAAAAGAATACAATCGCCGCTCCCAACAATGTTCCTAAAAAAGGAATCAAAAATCCTAAAGCTACACTCACATTCATCGTTCTCTGTTTCTTGCGAAGATAGCCATTATTTTATTCATGCAAAAGAATTTTCACATATTACTTTTGCAACAATGGTAAAAGAGTTGTCTGCAATACCATATTCCCTTCACCCCTTACCCTGTAACAGGTATTTTGCATACAACCGTACACCCACCACCTTCGGTGGTAACCACACTAATAGAACCATGGTGGTTGGTAATAATCTGCTTGCAGAGGGAAAGCCCTATGCCGCTACCTCGCTTTTTGGTGGTAAAGAAGGGAACAAAAATCTGCTCCAGTGCTGTATCATCTATACCTGCGCCATTGTCCGCCACACTTATCGCAAGGAGAAGACGTCCGTCAGCAGAATACTCTTTTGCAACAGAAAAAGTCACACTACGATTGTAGAGAGTGCCGTCATTAACAACTGCAGCCTTCTCATCGCACGCCTCCACTGCATTTTTCATCAGGTTGATAACCACCTGCTCAAGCTGCACTCTGTCGCCATTTATTTTCACATTGCAAACAGCATCTGTGTCGAAGGTTATATAACTTTGAGTAAAAAGAGCCTTCAGGCCATCAACAAACTCCCTCACAGTGAATATGGTTATTTCGGGAGGAGATATGCGCGTCAATTTTCTGTAATTCTCCACAAAGTGAAGCAGTCCGCTGCTGCGACGATTGATAATCTCAAGTCCGTGACGAACACTCTCCACACTGTCGCTGTCGGTGGCAAAAGAGGTGCTGTCGGCCTGACTTCTTAGAATCTCGGAAAGAGATATTATAGGTGTCATGGAGTTCATAATTTCGTGTGTCAGCACCCTGACAAGCTTGTGCCACGACTCGACCTTGTTTCTCTCTATTGCCCCGTCAATATCCTTCAACGCAATGATGTTAAGAGAGGAGTTGCGTATCATCACCCTCGAATAGCTTGCCGAGTACATTTTCTCTCTTATTCGCAATTCGCTGACACCATCGTTCATAACACCTCTAAGTTCGGGGCAAAGAGATTCACAGCCATTCTGAATTTGTCGGGCTGCGCGGTTCATCCATTCAATGTACCCACCATCGGTGGCAACTATCACTGCCGTATCTACCTTATCCATCAGCAGGCGATAGAAATGCAGTTCCCTTTCACCGGCAACAGCCTTGCTGCTTGCCTCGTTGCTCAAAGCCTTTTCGGCTCGCAGGCTATCCGAACATCTGTCAAACAACTGCAACTGCTTGTAAACTACAAACAGCAGAAACAGCACCGAGCCTGCCATGCAGAACCACATGCCGCTCTTCGCCGCCACATATGCAGCCAACATCGACAAGCCGATTAGAATAAGGTTTATTATAAATTTACTCTTCATAACGATTCTATTTTCCCAATTTGCGATAGAGAGCATATCGTGTTATTCCCAAAAGTTCGGCAGCGCGGGTAATGTTGCCATCGGCACGCTTCATCGCACGCTCTATTGCATCGCGCTCAAGCTCTTCGAGGTTCATTGTAAGCTCTTCTGAAGCCCTCTGCTGTTCAGGAGTGCTGACAATCATCAGGCTGTGGGGACGCAGGATGTTCGACTCCTCCATAATGACAGCACGTTCTACTGTGTGTTGCAACTCCCTGACGTTTCCCGGCCAGTCGTACTTGCAGAGCAACTGCTGCGAGTCGCGGCTGATGCGACGAATATCCTTGCTATACTTTTTCGAGTATTTTGCAAGGAAATATTCGGCAAGCAGTATAATGTCGTCGCCCCTTTCGCGCAACGGCGGAATGTGTATCTCAATGGTATTTATGCGATACAGAAGATCCTGTCGGAAATCGCCCTCGGCAACCATACGCCCCAAGTTGGCATTGGTAGCACAGATGAAGCGCACATCTATTCGTTTGTTCTTTGTGCCGCCCACACGTGTAAATTCCCGTTTCTCGATAGAGGTCAGCAGTTTGGCCTGCGTTTGAGGGGTCAGATTGCCAATTTCGTCGAGGAAGAGCGTGCCACCCGATGCAGCCTCCATTCGTCCGGCCTTTGCAGCCACCGCACCCGTGAATGCGCCCTTCTCGTAGCCGAAAAGCTCACTCTCGAACAGCTGTTCGGGCAAGCTGCCCAGATCTATCGTCACAAACGGACTCTCGCACCTGTTGGAGCAATAGTGAAGCATACGGGCAACAACATCCTTTCCGGTACCATTCTCGCCAAGAATAAGGATATTGGCATCAGTGGCAGCAAAGCGTTCGATATTAGCCTTTATCTGCTGCATGGCAGCAGATTCGCCAATGAGCATCGGCTGCTCTTCGCAGCCACAATGCCCCAGTGCTGCAACCCTCTCTTTGAGGTTCAACACCTCGCGGCGCGAACAGCGAAGTTCCATTGCCGACCTCAGGGTTGTCACCACCTTGTCGTTGTTCCATGGTTTTGCTATAAAATCGGTAGCTCCTGCCTTTATAGCCTTCACCGCCTTGTCGGTGTCGGAGTATGCAGTCATAAAGATGACAACTGCATCGGCATCGAGTTTCAATATTCGTTCAAGGTATTTGAAACCCTCCTGACCACTTACCGCGTCGCGGGTGAAATTCATATCAAGAAAAACCACGTCGGGTTCGAACACCTTCATGAAGTGTTCAATTTTTTCGGGGTCGGTAGCCACTCTCACAGCCTCCACATGAGGTTTCAGCAGCAGATTGAGCGAGAAGAGTATATCCTCGTTGTCGTCGACGATAAGCACTTTTCCTTTATACATACTCTTTAGGATATTTACGTTGTTGAACATTGCAAAGATATATAAAGAACCATTAGGTTGTATATGAAAAAGCGTGCAGTTTCGCACATTTTTTGTGCGTTTCCGCACACCAACCAAAGTCCCGCACAACAAACAATACAATGATTTTCAATCAATTATTCCTTTGGCACGATATTTGTACTTATACAAACGAGAGATTCCCCCAAAATCGAAGAACCGGATACACACAAACAGACAACCAGAATATGAGATTTAAGAGTATTATAGTAATGTTGCTGTCGGCAGTCACAGCCACAGCACAGAGCGACACACTGACGCTAACCCTGTCCGAGGCAATACTTACGGCCTGCAAGCAGTCGTCCGATGCCAAGGCAGCCCACCACACTCTGCTTGCAGCCGAGTGGAGCTACAAATTCTACAAGGCAAACTACCTTCCTGCCATTTCGCTGACATCGTCACCAGGACTCAACCACGTAACAAGCAAAGTGACACAACCCGACGGCAGCAGTCTGTTCGTCGAGCAGAACCAACTGAGTACAGACGCATCGCTCAGCGTCACACAGAACATAGCACTGACCGGCGGACAATTTTTCGTGAAAAGCACATTGCAGCGTCAGGACGAGCTGAAAAACAACACCACTGCATACGGTTCCACCCCTGTGGTTGTCGGCTACCAGCAGTCGCTCTTCGGCTACAACTCGCTAAAATGGGATAGACGCATAGAGCCTTTGCGCTATCAACAGGCAAAGAAGGAGTACAAAGAGAACATGGAACTGATTGCATCGCGCACAGCCAGCTACTTCTTCACCCTTGCCTCTGCCCAGACCGAATTGTATATTGCCGAATACAATTATGCATCGGCAGACACACTCAGCCGCTACGCACGCGGACGTTACAACATCGGCACCATCACAGAGAGCGAAATGTTGCAACTGGAGCTGAACAAGATAACCGCCGAAGCCAATCTGCTGAATGCCCGCAGCTATCTTGAGGATGCCATGCAGAGCGTACGCTCCTACCTTGCGATAGACGGCAGCTGCATTATAAAAGTGGTGATAGACGAAACAGTTCCGCCATACAAGGCCGATGTTGCAGAAGCACTGAAGCTGGCACACGAGAACAGTCCCGACCCCACAAGCTACGAACTGCGCCGGCGGCAGAGCGAGAGCAACCTTGCATATGCAAAAGCCGACGCGGGGTTAAAAGCCGAATTATATGTACAGTTCGGGCTATCGCAGACGGCAGACAATCTGCGCGACAGCTATCGCTCACCGCAGAACCGCCAATATGCCAGCATAGGCATCACGTTGCCACTGCTCGACTGGGGCCGGGGAAAAGGAAAAGTAAAGGTCGCCGAGTCGAACGTCGACCTTGTAGAGACACAGATAGAGCAGGCCTACAAAGATTTTGAGATTAATGTAGGCAAAATGGTAAGGCAGTTCAACCTTCAGGCACACCGTGTGGAGGTTGCAGCCAAAAGCGCAACGTTGGCACAGCAGCGCTACGATGTTGCCCGCCGCATGTATATATTGGGAAAATCGACCATACTCGACTTTAACGCCGCCACATCCGAGAAGGACGCAGCCCGCAGAAGCCACATCAGCGCCCTGCAGACCTACTGGCAACTATACTATGGGTTGCGCAGCATCACCGGCGGCAAGATTTTTGGAAATTTATAACAAAACAACACTATGGATATAAAACTGGAGAAACGCGCCTGGTACATTCGCCACAAATACTGGTTGCTGGCAGGCGTTACAGCGCTTGCACTACTTGCGCTGAACATAAAAATGGTAATAGGACCGCGAACAATACTTGTCGATGGCGAAGAGCTTGATTACTGCAAGGCCACCATAAGCGAATTTCACGAATACATCGACGTAACGGGAATTGTGCAACCCATTCTGAACATCAAGGTAAACTGCCGCGAAGGTGGCTACATTTCGCACATTGTTGCCGAGAACGGAACCATGCTCGAAGAGGGCGACACCATTCTGGTGATGGAAAACCCCGACCTTATACGCAACATCGAGGAGGAGCGTTTGGCATGGGAGAAGCTGCAGCTGAACAATCGCCTGCAACAGTATCAGATGGAACAGAAAAGCCTGTCGCTGCGCCAGCAGATGCTTCAGACAGAGTACGAAATGAAGCGACTCGACAAAAGCCACAATCTGGACAAGGAGGAGGCGCGCATGGGCATCAAGAGCAGAGCGCAGCTCGAAGTATCGGAAGACGAATACAACTACAATCTGAAAAAGACCCGCCTTACACTCGAAAGCCTTAAGCACGACTCGGCAGTGAACCTTATACAGCGCTCGCTGCTCGACAATGAGCTGGAGAACGGACGCGACAAGTTCATACAGTCGCGCAACAGGCTCGACAACCTTGTGGTGCGCAGCCCCATGAGAGGACAGCTAAGCTACGTGACAGCCATTCCCGGACAGCGTGTTTCGTCGGGCGAGAGCATCGCCGAAGTAAACATCCTCGACGATTACAAGGTACATGTGAACCTTAGCGAATATTACGTAGACCGCATAAGCGTAGGACTGCCTGCAAGCGTCACCTATCAGGGTGTTAAATTCCCCATGAAAATATCGCGGGTGGTACCTGAGGTTAAAAACCAGACATTCAGCGTAGAGCTGCTGTTTACCGGCGAAAAGCCCGAAAATGCCCGTGTGGGCAAGAGCTACAACATACAGATAGAGCTTGGTCACCCCGAAAAGAGCCTCGTCATCGACCGCGGTAAATTCTACAACAGCAACGGCGGACGATACATCTACCGACTGAACGAATCGGGAACAGTAGCCGAACTCACCCCCATAGTCATCGGCCGTCAGAACCCACGACAGTTCGAGGTGTTAGAGGGCTTGCAGGAGGGCGACAAGGTAATAGTATCGGAATATTCCGATTTCAACGATGCAGAAAGATTAAGAATAAGATAATATACTTAAATTTGTAACTCAATATGGAAAAGATCATCAAAACCGAAAAAATCAAGAAAGCGTTCCGCACCGAGGAACTTGAAACATGGGCACTCAACGGCGTAGACTTCGAAGTGTCAAAGGGAGAATTTGTGGCAATCATGGGCCCCTCGGGCTGTGGCAAGTCTACACTGCTCAACATACTGGGACTGCTAGACAACCCCACCGAGGGAAGCTACTACCTCAACGGCACAGATGTAGCCAGCTTCACCGAAGGAGAGCGCACCGACCTGCGCAAAGGTGTAATAGGCTTTGTATTCCAGAGCTTCAACCTGATAGACGACCTCAATGTCTACGAGAACATAGAACTGCCGCTGCTCTACATGGGAGTATCGAAGAAGGAGCGCAAGGAGCGCGTAGAGGCAGCAATGGAGCGTATGGACATAACACACCGCTCCAAACATTTTCCGCAGCAGCTCTCCGGCGGACAGCAGCAGCGTGTGGCGATAGCGCGTGCAGTGGTAGCGCTCCCCGAAATAATCCTTGCCGACGAGCCTACAGGTAACCTCGACTCGAAGAACGGTATCGAGGTGATGGAACTGCTGCGCCGTCTCAACAGCGAGGGCACAACCATAGTGATGGTAACCCACTCGCAACGCGATGCCTCGTATGCCGACCGAGTAGTGAACCTCTTCGATGGTGAAGTGACAATAGAGACAAGCAACAAGAACATCTAGTGCACCATAGCCATGCTTATACATTATATAAAAATGGCAGTGCGCCAGCTGCTGAAATACAAATTCCACACAATTGTGTCGGCACTCTGCATGGCGGTTGGACTGACAATAAACGGCTACATAGGCACAGCCGTAAAATGCCAGTTTACAGATGGAACTTTAGTCAGCATCCCCAAAAGAAGCGGGGAAACTACTACTTATGCCGAATATAAAGATATAGTTGATAAGGGCATCGAGGGAGTGTGCAGATTCCACACCCACGACTATACACATGAAAAACTGTTGGCCTACAGCGACAATGTAGAAGAACTTTATCCCATTAGGGCAAGAGGTATTTCGAACGTTTTTTTCAGGAACCACTACGACCCGCGAGGCTCTTTGGTACTTTCAGGACGCGACTCCATCGGTGAAGATGAGATTCTTATAGCACGGCAGTTGGCTGAGAGGATTTTCGGTGAGAAGGACCCCATTGGCCGCACCCTTACGTTGCTGAATGATACATTAAGCAACGACGGCAGCCGCAAAGAGAAATTCTACTCCGGAAAAAGCTACCGCATTGCCGGTATCTGCGAGAATATCTACACAAACGGCCATCAGTGGCAGATATATGTGCCTATGCACGACAAGGGCGAATGTGCAATGGTCTATGGCTATTTAAAGGATGGCTATTCAGTCAACGAGGTACGAAAGGCTATCGACAAGGTAGAGTGGCGTTCAGCTGATGACGGCAAGCCATACGGTATGATAGCAATCCAACAGAATTACGACAGGGATTTTTGGCTATCGATGGTGCTGTTTGTACTATTCTCGCTGCTGATATTCGCCACAGGACTCATCAACTTCATGAAGTTCGTGATACAGATGTTCTACTCTCGACAGCGTGAACTTGCCCTGCGCAAATGCCTCGGCTCGAACAACCGCGGACTCTATATGCTGCTGGCGAGCGAAGTATTTATAATGCTCACAGTTTCGTTCTTCCTCTCCTGCATAACCAGCGAGCTTTCTGTGATGTATCTCGATTATCTGAACGTGGATATATTCGACGAAATTCCCATGAGGATGATAATCCCCGTGCAGCTGCACACTGCGATAATGGCATTTATCGTTTCGCTTGCAGCCATTTTCCTGCCCATAATGAAACTGCGTCGCGCGAGCATGCGCGGGGCACTTATGCGCCACCGTCAGGGGAACAAGATGCGCAACTTCATGATAGGGCTTCAGTTTGCGGTAGCCATCATCAGTTTCTCGTTCCTTGCCCTTGCATTGCAGACGGAGAAAGCCGAGTACGGCCGTCACGAAGAGCAATTGTCCGAGGAGGAACTTGAACGCATTCTTGTCATCAGCAACCTACAGCACAATTGGGAGCAGATAAGGCCGTTGCTCGAAAAATTGCCCATCGTAGAGGAATTTACTTACACTTGCCACGAGAATATGCGCAAGTCTGCGTTAAACGCTCAAAAACTGTATGTGAACAACGACTCCATCTATGCCGACATTATAGCATACGGCGATCCATCGTACTTTAAATTCTTCAAACTGCCGGTGGATGGCAAGATTGTTCCGCCCGATGCCAATTATGTGTATATCGACAAGAAACTGCACCAAGCGCTGCTCGCCGGCGGCACATATGACGGAACAGTGGAGGTGGAAGATGGACGCAAATATCCCGTTGCCGGAGTGATAGA
>CAJGDX010000013.1 GCA_904502185.1 uncultured Bacteroidaceae bacterium
ATTTTGGATCGCTGTTTCCGGCAATCATGGCTTCAACAACTTCGTCATTCAGTCCGAGGTTCAGAATTGTATCCATCATACCGGGCATTGAAGCGCGTGCACCTGAGCGTACTGATACCAACAAGGGGTTTTCTACATCGCCGAACTTTGAGTTCATCAAGGCCTCGACGTGCGCAACTGCTGCGTGTACGTCGTCCTTCAACAACTCTACTACTTCTGCCTTGCCGATACGATAGTAATCGTTGCAAGTCTCTGTGGTAATAGTGAAACCGGGAGGAACGGGAACACCAATCAGGTTCATCTCAGCCAGATTGGCACCTTTACCACCGAGCAGATTTTTCATATCTGCCTTACCTTCGGCTTTGCCGTTGCCGAAAAGATAGACTCTTTTGTCAGTCATAAATCTTAAAGTTTGATAGTTATGTTATTGAAAAATAAAATTTTATTGTTTTTTGTCACAATTTATCTGTGTCTTGCTTTTGTGCAAGGCACGGATAATGTGCAAATTTACTAATAAATACGGAATTATGAAAGTTTCAGAGCGAAAAAATAACAATTTGTAAAGTTGTGTGTGGTTTGTTGCTTGTAATTCGGGAATTAACTGTATTTTTGTTGATTCAAAAACTATTTTTTTAATGGCAAGAAAGAAAAAGGAGTTCCCTTTACTGGAACAGATAAAAATAACAGGCGTTGCTGCCGAGGGTAAGGCTTTGGCGCGTGTCAACGACCTTGTGGTGTTTGTGCCTTATGTGGTTCCCGGTGATGTTGTCGACCTGAAGATACGTCGCAAAAAACACAGTTATGCCGAGGCTGAGGCTGTTAAATTCCATGAATATTCTGCCGAACGTGCAGTTCCTTTCTGCAAACATTATGGTGTTTGTGGCGGCTGTAAATGGCAGTGTCTTGAGTATGAACATCAATTAAAGTATAAACAGCAGCAGGTTGTAGATGCATTGAAGCGTATCGGCAAGGTTGAGCTGCCCGATATTACTCCCATTCTGGGTTCCGAAAAGACTCAGTGCTACAGAAATAAACTGGAGTTTACCTTCAGCAACAAACGCTGGCTCACTCGCGAAGAGGTCGAAAAGGATGTAAAATATGACAATATGAGCGCGTTGGGATTCCATATTCCCGATGCTTTCGATAAGGTTCTCGATATTGAGGAGTGTGCGCTTATGGAGCCGCTTAACAATAAGATACGCAATGGATTGCGTGACTTTGCAGTGCGCGAGGGGATACCTTTTTACAACCTTCGTTCGCAGAGCGGAGTGCTGCGTAACATAATGATCCGTACATCGACCACCGGCGAAGTGATGCTTCTTGTACAGGCACGCATCGAAAATGATGCTGACATGGAGCAGTTGACAAAGGTTCTGAACTATTGTGCAGACTCCTTCCCCGAGGTTACTTCGTTGCTCTACGTTGTGAACAATAAATGCAACGATACTTTCGGCGACCTTCAGGTTCATACGTTTAAAGGCACCGACTTTATTTACGAAGAGATGGAAGGATTGCGTTTCAAGGTGGGCCCCAAATCTTTCTATCAGACTAACAGCCGTCAGGCATACAATTTATATAAGGTGACACGTGACTTTGCTGCGCTCAAAGGCGATGAGGTGGTTTACGACCTCTACACCGGTACTGGTACTATTGCAAATTTTGTGGCGCGTCATTGCAAGCGTGTTGTGGGTATTGAGTATGTTCCCGAGGCGATCGAGGATGCCAAGGTGAATGCTTCGCTTAACGGACACGACAATATGCTTTTCTATGCGGGCGATATGAAAGATGTGCTGACCCGTGAATTTATCGAAGAGCATGGACGTCCTGATGTGATGATTACCGATCCACCCCGTGCGGGAATGCACGTAGATGTTATCGACGCCATGCTTTTTGCTGCGCCCAAAAGAATTGTGTATGTAAGCTGTAACCCTGCGACTCAGGCGCGCGACCTTGCTCTGCTCGACAAGGATTACAAGGTAATGGCTGTGAATCCTGTGGATATGTTCCCCCACACACATCATGTTGAAAATGTGGTGCTTCTTGTGCGTAGGGACGAGGTAGAATAAAATCTGTATATAACGATGAAAAGGGGAGAGAAAAACAGTCTTCTGACCTTTAAGGTGCATGAAGAGATAGAATTGCTTGCTTTTATCATGAAAGCAATGAACGGTCTTAGCCGTAATCGCGCCAAGGCTTTGCTAGTCAATCGCTTGGTGTTGGTGGATAATATTATAACCACTCATGCTCTTACAAAACTGCGTCCCGGGCAGGTGGTACAGCTCGACCGTTCGAAACAGAAAATGTCATTCAAGAGCAACGACCTTGGTGTTGTCTACGAAGATCCTTATCTGTTGGTTATCGACAAACGTGCGGGACTTCTTTCGATGAGCAACAATACGCGTCAGCAGACAGTGCAGAATGTGCTTAACCGTTATCTCGAAAAGGGTGGTTCACGTTGTACATCACATCTTGTACATCGACTCGACAGAGATACGTCGGGACTGATGGTTTATGCTAAGGATGTAATGACACAGCGTTCGCTGATAGAGGGTTGGCAACAGCTTGTGACAGACCGCAGATATGTAGCTCTTGTCAGTGGCGAACTGGAAAAACCTAAAGGTGTAATTCAGTCGTGGCTGACCGAGGATAAACATTTTGTCACTCATTCAAGTCCGGTGAATAATGGCGGTAAGTTTGCTGTGACACACTACAATGTGTTGCGTAGTGCAAATGGGTATTCGCTTGTGGAACTTGACCTTGAAACAGGTCGCAAGAACCAGATTAGAGTTCATCTGTCCGATATGGGACATCCTATAGTAGGTGACTTTAAATATGGCAGCAGCGATGAGAGTTTGCAGCGCTTGGGGCTTCACGCCTATCTGTTGGCTTTCCGCCATCCGGTGACAGGCAAGTATATGCGTTTCGAGACACCTGTTCCTGATTCTTTCGAGCGTATGTTGAGAAAATCAAACAATGATTGATTTGCGGATACCTTAGTGTGTAAGATATTTATCAAATAAAGCCAAGGGAGATTGCACGCAACCTCCCTTGGCTTTATTTGATTTTTGACTCTAATATGGCAATTTTTGCGCTCAATTCTTCTATTAATGTTTTCAGGCTTTCAGTGATGTCTGAAAGTTTATTCTCGTTCCATACGTAAAGTTTGCTGCCGCAGATGTATATCTTCCCTTTGTGGATGGAATTGTTGCTCATGTACAGCTCTTTATTCTCCCAGGAGTTGTAATATTCTCCTGAATCTGAGCGTGCTACGAAACAGTTGAGTGGCGCGCAGTAGAGTATGGCGTTTATACTCTCGGGGAGCTCGTCTCTCGGGGTGACAGAGGCGGTCAGTATACCGTCGAATCTGACGGGTATGCATGCTCGGATTTTGTTTTCTGCGCTCTGTGCCCTCGATGTTTCTGTTGAAATTTTTGCCTCAGCTGTGTCAATGTTTTTCTGTAGCTGTTCGTCGCATTCGGTCGAGCGTTGAATCTCCTCGTTTACTCTTTTTTGTTCATCGCTGATTTCTGTGAAGGCGTCGGCAATCTCATCCTGAAGGAAGGTGATCTCCTTCTGTATCTCTCTTTCGACCGACATGGCGCGGTTTCTCTCTGTTTCGATGTTCTTGCGCAACTCCTGTTTCCAGTTTTTGTTACTGAATAGAATGTGGTTTTTCATAATCTCTTTTTTGTTGGCAAAAATATACATGTATGCAGCAGGGCTGTTTGCGGATTTATTACTTCTCATTAGGTGTTGTTGTTTGTAAAATGTTAAATAATCTAAATAGGTAAAGTTGGCGCGAACAAACTGGCAACCCTGATTGTTATAGGGTAAATGTTGTCAATACAAGAATTATGAATTAATTTTGCAGACAAAAGAGTGTGCGACAACTTTTTGTCGCATGCGCGATTCTCATTTGTCTATGAAACGAATTATATATGTTTTGTTGCTGGCTTTTTTAATGCCGGGTATATCTTTCCCCCAGAAAACACTTGAATATAATGTTGCTACTTTTGGGGTAGTTTCTGATGGCAACTTTTCTCCTTTTTGGTTCACAACCAATCGTCATGGTGTATCCTCCCTCACTAATGAATGGGCGTATATGCGTGGAGGCCTTTCGGGTGCTGCGGCGCTGAATGACGACTGGGGTGTAAACTATGGCGCTGATGTTGTAGGTGGAAAAAATATGACATCAGATCTCTATATTCATCAAGCCTATGCTGATGTTTCGTGGCGATGGCTGCGCCTGAGTGTTGGTAAAAAAGAGCGCATCGGTGAATTGAAAAACTTTAACCTTTCTACAGGTGCGTTGGTGGAGTCTGGCAATGCTGCTCCTATTCCTCAGGTGCGTCTGGAGGTTCCGGAGTACAAAGATTTTTTTGGTACGAACGGTTGGTTTGGTCTGCGCGGTCATGTGGCCTATGGATGGTTCGGTGATGGTAGCTGGCAACAGTCTTGGGCTGCTGATGGGACGCGTTATGGGAAAAATATTCTATATCACTCGAAATCTCTTTTTTGGCGAGTGGGTAATGAGGATAAATTTCCTTTGACATACGAGGGTGGTGCGCAATTTTCGTCGCAGTTTGGCGGAACAATCTACAACTTTATGGACAATCCGGGCCAAACGTATAATCCTCCTGCTGGTTTCAAGGGTTTTGTTGATGCCTTTTTCTTTGCATCAGGCAGCAATGCTTACTCTGTTTACGACCAGTTGAATGTAGCGGGTAATCACGTTGGCAGTTACCATTTGTCGCTCAAATGGAACGAGAAGAACTGGTCGTTGCGCGGATACTATGAACATATGTTCGACGACCACTCAGCGATGTTCTGGGAATATGGTCTTTGGAAGGATGGGCTTGTAGGCGTGGAACTGCAGTTGAAACAGTTTAAATGGATTGATAATGTTGTAGTTGAGTATTTTAATTCCCGCGACCAGGCAGGGCCTATATATCACGATACGACAACTGAAATTCCCGACCAGATAAGTGCTGCCGACCACTATTACTGGCATTATGCCTATCCCAGTTGGCAGCAGTATGGAATGATGTTGGGTACTCCGCTTGTCACATCCTGCATCTACAATGCTGACAACAGATTCGAAATATATAATAATCGTGTAGAGGCTTTTCATCTAGGCCTTTCGGGTAAGCCTTTCGATAACTTTGCGTATACGGTAAAGCTCACCCGTTCGCACAATTGGGGTACGTACGACAAACCCTTTAAGGAGGTTAAGGGGTGCTTGTCGGTGCTGGTCGAACTCTCTTATGCCCCCGGATGGGCCAAAGGTTTTGGCGTGTCGGGTGCTTTTGCAATCGATGATGGCGAACTTTATGGCAATAATCGTGGAGTGATGTTCGGGTTAAGAAAAACCGGAAGAATCTTTTAAAAATCGGCTTCTGCCGGAATTAATCCGGAATAATGCTGTGTGGCATCATTCATTTTGTATATTCTTGTTGTCCTTTGGATATTTTATATTACCTTTGCACGATATATTATAATATATTATAAAATAAACCTAGAAATGTCTAAAGTAGCTTTAATAACAGGAATTACCGGCCAGGATGGTTCGTTCCTTGCGGAATTTCTATTGGACAAGAATTATGAGGTTCATGGCACCATACGTCGCTCTTCCGTTGATTTCCGCGAACGTATAGCCCACCTCGAAGGACATCCCCGTTTCCACCTCCACTATGCAGATATGGGCGACTCTATGAGCTTGTTGAAAGTCATAGGTTCCGTACGCCCCGACGAAATATATAATCTTGCTGCGCAAAGCCACGTACAGGTAAGTTTCGATGCCCCCGAATTTACAGCCGATGTAGACGCTACTGGTGTTTTGCGCGTGCTTGAGGCAGTGCGTCAGTGCGGTCTTGCATCTACCTGTCGCATCTATCAGGCATCTACTTCCGAACTTTACGGTAAAGTGGAGCAGGTGCCGCAGAACGAAGAGACTCCTTTCCACCCCTATAGCCCTTATGCGGTTGCAAAACTTTATGGCTACTGGATTGTGAAGGAGTACCGCGAAGCATATAACATGTATTGTTGCTCGGGAATTCTTTTCAATCACGAATCCGAACGTCGTGGCGAGACATTCGTTACCCGTAAAATTTCTTTGGCCGCAGCCCGCATCAAGCAGGGCAAGCAGGAGAAACTCTATCTTGGCAATCTTTCATCGCTGCGCGACTGGGGTTATGCCAAGGATTATGTGGAGTGCATGTGGCTGATATTGCAGAATGAAACACCCGAGGACTTTGTCATTGCAACAGGCGAACAGCACTCGGTTCGCGAGTTCTGTTATCTTGCCTTCAAACATGTGGGTATAGAACTTGAGTTTGTAGGCGAAGGCATCGACGAGAAGGGTATCGACAAGGCTACCGGTAAGGTGCTTGTCGAGGTTTCACCCGACTTCTTCCGTCCTACCGACGTAGTCAACCTTTGGGGAGACCCTACAAAGGCTCGCAAGAAACTCGGCTGGAATCCCACCAAGACCACCTTCGAACAACTGGTGAAAATAATGGTCGATGCAGACATGGCAAAAGTTGCCGTGGAACGTGCCGGTGAACATATACGCACAAATCTTGCCGAATATCTTGAAAAGGGCATCGTAAAGTAAAATCCTATGATGGAGAAGAATTCGAAAATATATGTGGCAGGCCATCGTGGAATGGTAGGTTCGGCCATTGTGCGCCAGCTTCAGCGCAGTGGCTACACAAATATCGTCACCCGTACCCACAAGGAGCTTGACCTTTGTCGTCAGGATGAGGTTGAACGCTTCTTTGCGACCGAACGCCCCGAATATGTATTCCTTGCAGCTGCCAAAGTCGGTGGAATAGTAGCAAACAGCAATGCTCTTGCCGATTTTATGTACGAGAATATGATTCTCGAAATGAATGTCATACATTCGGCATGGCAGAACGGGTGCAGGAAACTGCTTTTCCTCGGTTCGTCGTGCATCTATCCGCGTTTGGCTCCTCAGCCAATGAAAGAGAGTTGTCTGCTCACCTCCTCGCTCGAGGAAACAAACGAGGCATACGCTCTTGCAAAAATCTCCGGTCTCAAATATTGCGAATATCTTAACAGACAATATGGTACAGACTTTATAAGCGTAATGCCCACTAATCTGTACGGTCCCAACGACAATTATCACCCCACCCACAGCCATGTGCTGCCGGCACTCATCCGTCGTTTCCACGAAGCAAAAGAGGCCGGACTAGACAGCGTAACATGCTGGGGCGACGGTACTCCGTTGCGCGAGTTTCTCTATGTGGATGATCTTGCCGACCTCTGTCTGTTTCTGATGAACAATTACAGCGGCAACGAAACAGTGAATGCAGGAACCGGTAAAGAGATAACCATCAAGGCGCTGACCGAACTTGTTGCACAGGTGGTAGGTTATGACGGTGAGATACTCTGGGACACTTCAAAGCCCAATGGCACTCCACGCAAATTGCTTGATGTATCGAAAAGCGCGGCTATGGGCTGGAGATATAAAACCGAATTGAAAGATGGAATTAAGGTGGCGTACGAGGATTTTCTTAACAATCCGATGCGTGCCGAACGATAAATAAATAATTGAATTATGCAGATAATATTATTGTCCGGCGGTTCGGGCAAACGCTTGTGGCCGCTATCAAACAATGCACGTTCCAAACAGTTCCTGCCACTGCTGCAATCGCCCGACGGTAATGTTGAGTCCATGGTTCAGCGAGTAGTTCGTCAGATAGGCGAGTCGCGTCTGTCGGGAACCATTACAATTGCAACAAACTCGGCACAGCACGATATTATAATAAATCAGCTGGGTGACAATGTAGACACTGTCACAGAACCCGAAAGAAGGGATACTTTCCCTGCAATAGCTCTTGCCTCGGGCTATCTATCCATGGCAAAGGGTTGCTCTGCCGACGAAGTTGTGGTTATAATGCCCTGCGACCCTTACACCGAAACTGAATATTTCGATGTGATTGCAGATATGGTGGCTGCGGTTGAAAATGATGCGGCAGACCTGGTGCTTATGGGTATTACTCCTACCTACCCCTCAACCAAATTCGGATATGTGGTTCCCATGTCTGAGGATAGTGGAAAGGATATTCTTCGCGTGAAACGTTTCACGGAAAAACCCGATGTGCAGCGTGCCGAGGAGCTTCTCGCCCAAAATGCTTTCTGGAACGGAGGCGTGTTTGCTTTCCGCCTTGGATACATGGTGAATATTCTGGAGAAATATATCTCTGCCGCTTCGTTCGAGGAGCTGCGCAGCAGATACGGAGAACTTCCCAAAATCAGTTTCGACTATGAAGTTGCCGAAAAGGCTGAATCGGTTGCCGTACTTCCTTTCAATGGAAAATGGAAAGACCTTGGTACGTGGAACTCCTTGACCGAGGAGCTTAGCTCCAATGCCATCGGTAATGTCGTGATAGGCGAAAATGCTCCCAATACTCATGTTGTCAATGAATTGGGTATGCCCGTGTTCTGCAATGGCGTTTCTGATGTGGTTGTTGCGGCAAGTCCCGATGGAATCCTCGTCTGTGGCAAGGAGTACAGCGAAAATATCAAGAACTATGTTGATAACCTTTCGCCTCGCCCCATGTACGAAGAACGTCGCTGGGGTAGCTATCGTGTGCTCGATACTACAACCTACAACGATGGCTACATGTCACTTACAAAGGTTCTTCAACTCAAAAGCGGACGCTATATCAGCTACCAGCTTCACAATCATCGCGAAGAGATGTGGACCATAGTCGATGGCGAAGGAGTGGTGGTGATTGATGGAGCGATACGCAATGTTACCCGTGGCGATGTTGTTGCCATCAAAAAGGGACAGAAGCATGCCATCAAGGCTCTGACCGACCTTCAGATAGTGGAGGTGCAGATGGGTGACAGTCTGGTCGAGGAGGATATTTTACGTTTCGACTGGGAGTGGTAACCTTAGAATTTTATTGTGCGAACTTTACTGCTTTATGTAGCAAGAGGTTCACTACCAAATGAAAAGACCATAAATAATATATGAAAAACAAATTAATTTTCGGTGTGTTGATGTTGTTGGCTGTATGTTTGAAAGCACCTGCACAAACACCTTTTCATCTGATGAACTATTCGGGTTCTTTGTACTCGTTTGTCCTCGAAGAGAATCCTCGTTTCTGGCATTCTGACGGCCTGTTGCGTGTACACACTGCGTCTACAAAAATCAATTTTGTACTCGAAAAGGTGGCACAAATCTTTTGGGACAATGATATTCCCACCGAAATAACAGAAACTCTAGAGAACCGCGTCAATTTCGCTGTTCGCGACGGCAAACTGCATATTTCGGGCAACCCCTCTTCAACCATCTACATTTATTCGTTGAAAGGTATTCTTTGTGCTGCGGTGCAGCCCGATGGCGACGAAACGGTAGTGGTCGATATTTCCAGCTACGGCAGTGGCACCTATCTTGTAAAGATATCTGATTTTACATTTAAATTTATCAAGCAATGATGAAAAAAATATTTATAGGCATACTCTTCCTTTTTGCATTGCTTCCGGGTGTAAAAGCAGCAAACGACTCAATTTTTGTGCAGTTGAAAAGTGGCGAGGTGCTGGCATACGAGTATCTCGAGCATGATACTGTTTCAGTAAATGAGCGCTACATACACGTCAACGACACAATGTTCCACTCTGCATATGTCAGTCGAATCGTCTTCAGCAGAGAGATGCTGAAACAGAATTCGGGAGTGCAATTTGTAGCATTTAAATTGCGTGCAACGGATGCGGCAAACGAGTCGCTGATGGGACGTACCTTTACTGCAGACATCGACGATTTGGCCTCTGCCGATACACTCCGTTTCAATATTCCCTATCTTACAACCTTTAAACTTGCTCCATATTTTGTGGCAAATTCACAGAAGGTAAAGGTAAGTATCGATGGAAGAGAGATAGTTTCTGTTGACAGTATTGTAGACTTTACCAATCCTGTGAAAATGAAACTCGAATACGAGGGTGGCGGCACCAGGGAATATGTAATCGTGATAAAGAATTCAGGATTGCCTATCGTTGTAATAGATACAGATGGCAGACGACTCATCAACAGCAAGACCGAATGGGCCGAAAGATCCACTATGGTCGTTTACAATGCTGACGGTTCGGTGAATTTCGATTCGGGTACAGACTATATGAACATTCGCGGACGTGGAAACAGTACATGGAGCTACTCCAAAAAGCCGTATAACATAAAGTTGAACGCCAAGAAATCAATTCTTGGAATGCCCAAGCACAAACGCTGGTGTCTGCTTGCAAACTACATAGACCGCACGCTGATGAGAAATGCGGTGGCATTTGAGCTTGCGAGAATGACTTCGATGGACTGGACTCCCAATGGTCGTTTCGTCGAGCTTGTACTCAATGGCGAGCCTGTCGGCAACTACTATCTTTGCGAGGCTATCCGCATCGACAAGAACCGCGTCAACATCAACGAAATGTCGCCTTATGCCATCAGTGGCGAAGATATTACAGGCGGATACATACTCGAACTCGACAGCTACTACGACGCAGAGTGGAAGTTCAAGACAAGCTACTATCGTATGCCGGTGAATGTAAAGCAGCCCGACGATGAAGATATGAATAGTTATCAGCATTCGTACATAAAGGATTATTATAATAAAGCAGAGAGAGAACTTTATAACGGCTCTGTCGAAGGCTTTGCACAGTATGTCGATATGAACAGTCTTATCGACTGGTATCTGTTGAACGAGGCAATATATAATCCCGAACTCAACCACCCGAAGAGCAGCTACATGCACAAGGATAAGAACGGCAAACTCTTCATGGGACCTGCGTGGGACCACGACTGGGAAACATTTACTCCCCATAGCAGCCTGAAGAATCACAACTCAATGTGGTTCGGAGCGCTCTTCTCGCATCCAGAGTTCAAACAGATGGTGAAGGAGCGATGGAAAGTGTTGAAAGGTCCATTCACCTCTATATCCAGGTACATCGAGGAGTTGCGTGAGAGCAACCGCGCTTCGTGGGAATTCAACAATAAACTTTGGCCTAAAATATCAAACAGTGTCAATGGAGATACATCGCTTCCGTACGATGCTGCTGTCGACCGTTTGAAGAGTGCCTTCCTCAACCGTGTGAATTCGCTTAACTCGATAATAAATTCGTGGTAATCAACATTGCTTGACGATAAACCTTATTAAATTGGAGGATTGTTGAACTCCTCCAATTTAAAGTTGATGGTAACAATTTGCGTCAAGAGTTGTTTTGAATGTTATATGGCTCTGTAAATAAAGGGTCGATAATACCACAGATGATGAAAGGAATGAAGATCGACAGAATAACCATAAAGTTAGTGACATTGTGCTTCCTGCAATTTGCTATTTGGGGCGCATACCTCACTTCGATGGGTATATACCTTTTTAAGGTAGGTCTTGGCGACAAGGTTGGATGGTTCTTTGCTATGCAGGGTGTGGCATCAATCTTTATGCCTGCAATTATGGGCGTTGTCGCTGACAGATGGGTGGCGGCACAAAAATTGCTTGCCCTGTGCCATTTTGTGTCAGCACTCTTCCTTGCAGCCATCGGGCTTATGGGCTATGTCAAAGGCATCAACATCAGTTTCGCCGACCTCTTTGTTCCATACATGTTCAGTGTGGCATTCTTTATGCCGACAATTGCCTTGACAAACTCTGTTTCCTATGCAGTGCTTGCCGGCGAACAGCGTGAAGCGGAAAAGAGCTTTCCGCGTATCAGGGTTTTTGGTACAGTGGGTTTTATAGTATCGATGTGGCTGATAGATCTTTTGGGTATGAAAGATTCTCCGGCACAATTTCTTATGGCATCTTTCTGGGGTGTGCTGATGGCCCTCTATTCGCTGAGAATGCCAGACTGTCCGCCGCGTCGTGTGAAGAGCGGACGCACTCTGAAGTCTGTCCTTGGCTTTGACACATTCAAATGTATCGTCGACAGGAAAATGGCTCTCTTCTTTTTGTTTTCTATGCTTTTGGGTTGCGCCTTGCAGGTGTCAAATGGTTATGCAGGTGCATATCTCAGCAGTTTTGCAGTAGATGCACGCTATGCAGGAACATTTACTGTGGAGTATCCTGTGATAATGACATCGCTGTCGCAGATTTCTGAAACCCTATGCATACTGCTGATTCCATTCTTCCTGTCACGATTCGGAATAAAAAAGGTGATGCTGGCTGCAATGGTCGCATGGTCTTTGCGCTTTATGTTGCTGGGGGCAGGTAATCCCGGTAACGGAGTGTGGCTGCTGGTGCTCTCCATGGTGGTGTATGGCATTGCTTTCGACTTTTTCAATATCTCAGGCTCGCTATATGTGAACCGCTGCGTTGACAAGGATATGCGTTCGAGCGCTCAGGGGCTTTTTATGCTCGTGACCAATGGACTTGGGGCTTCTATCGGTATGTTGGTGGCGCAGAAGGTTGTCGATTTTTCACTTGCTCGCGCAGGGTGGTCGATGGCTTGGTATATATTTGCCGCATACGCGGCAGTTATAGCTGTTCTTTTCTTCTTCTCTTTCAAGGAGGAAAGTAATAATGTAAATTAGAAGCTGTATAAATAGTATGGTAGAATTGTATGTTACGGAAATATTGAGTCGTGCTTCGGGTGAGCGTGCTTTCATCATGTTGTTGCAGGAGAAAGACGGAGTGCGTAAACTTCCGGTGCTGATAGGCCCGTCGGAGGCGCAGGCGGTGGCTTTTGCCAAACGCAACGTGCATTTTTCCCGTCCCGTCACTCACGATCTTTTCAAAAGTTTTGCCGATGCTTGTGGCGCGACACTGCTGAATGCAACTATATATAAAATGGCAGAAGGTACATTCTATTCACATCTTGTGTTTAAGAATGGTGAGCATGAATTCAAACTTGATGCCCGTACATCCGATGCGGTGGCTGTGGCCATGCGTTGCGGAGCACCAATATATATTGAGGACGAACTGTTGAACATGCTGTGCGTGAAAGAGGAGTGGGAGAATGCAATATCAATCCCCATTACTCTGGCAGGAACCGACACACTGCGCGAGGTGATGCAACGTGCTATCAAAGACGAGAATTACGAACTTGCGATGAAGGTAAAAGAGGAACTCGATGCCAGGGCGCAGGGTAGTGATGTACGCGAGGCATCGTCCGAGGGAATGAATAATTGATTTTTGTTATTAACGATTAAGAAATAGTATTATGGCGCTCTTTTTTGCTCCTGATATTGAGACAACATGGGAACTGCCCGAGGAAGAGGCTGCACACTGTTTGCGTGTGCTGCGCCTTGGGGTGGGTGATGAACTTGAAGTAACCGATGGTAAAGGAAAAATATTCAAGGTGACAATAACTTCCACAGCCGGAAAACGTTGCCACGTTGAGGCTGTCGAGGTGCGTGAGGTTGAAAAGGGTTGGAACGGAAACCTTACCATTGCCATTGCTCCTACAAAGAACATGGACCGTATGGAGTGGCTTGCCGAAAAGGCAACAGAGATAGGATGGGATAGGGTGGTATTTCTCAACTGCCGCTTCTCGGAACGTAAGGTGGTAAAGACCGATAGAATAGAGCGTATAGTGGTTTCTGCAATGAAGCAATCGCTGAAATTCCACAAGACAACAGTGGAGGAGATGACAGATTTCAAGACTTTTGTCAAAGCCGACCACAAAGGTGCGAAATTCATTGCCCATTGTTACGAAGATAGCAAAGAACTGCTTTCCGACAGCATTGTACCCGGCGAGGATGCAACGGTGCTTATCGGTCCCGAAGGCGACTTCAGCAAAGAGGAGGTTGAAACTGCTATCAAGGCTGGATTCCGTCCCGTCAGTCTCGGAAATTCACGTCTGCGTACCGAAACAGCAGGTCTTGTGGCGTGCCACACATACATAATGAAAAACGAACGCTGATGGCAAGATATTTTATCTACCTCTCATACGATGGCTGCAACTACCATGGCTGGCAGATACAGCCTAATGCTGCAACAGTGCAGGAGGCATTGGAAAAGGCACTTTCGCTGTTGATGCGACGCCCGGTGGCAATTACCGGTGCAGGTCGCACCGATACAGGTGTCAATGCCTCGTCTATGGTTGCACATGCTGACTTTTCGGAGCAGATAGATTGCCGTCAGACTGTTTATCGCCTTAACAGAATGTTGCCGCCTGATATTGCCGTTCATGAAATAAGACCGGTAACAGAAAATGCTCACGCCCGTTTCGATGCAATCTCCCGCCGTTACCGCTACTATGTGTCGACGGCAAAGAATCCCTTCAACCGTCGTTACAGTTGCCGTGTTACGGGTGACATCGATTTTGACGCTATGAACATGGCTGCTGCCACTCTGTTGGAATATATCGACTTTACCAGTTTCAGCAAGCTGCATACCGATACAAAAACCAATAATTGTCGTGTGACCCATGCTCAGTGGACCCAATTATCGCCAACGGAGTGGGTATTCGAAATTAAGGCCGACCGCTTCTTGCGTAATATGGTGCGTGCCATTGTCGGAACTCTGTTGATGGTAGGTCGCGGAAAAATAACAATTGATGGTTTCCGTGAAATAATAGAGAAAAAAGAGAGATGCGAGGCTGGTGACTCGGCTGTGGCGCAGGCACTCTTTCTCGAAGAAGTAGAATATCCCGAAAATCTTTTCCTATGATGTGGGTTGCGTTGGCGTTTATGTCGGCAGCACTTCTGGGCTGTTACGATTTTTGTAAGAAAGTATCACTGAAAGAGAATGCTGTGATTCCTGTACTCTTTCTGAATACTCTTTTCTCGGCTTTGATTTTTCTTCCATTTATAGTTCTTTCGCATGCGGGAGAAATTCAGACCCCTATGCTCTTTGTTCCCGATGCGGGGTTGAAAGTGCATCTGCTGCTAGTGCTTAAGGCTGTGATAGTGCTTAGCTCGTGGATCTGTGGCTATTTTGCAATGAAACATTTGCCTATAACCATAGTGTCGCCTATTCAGGCTACACGTCCGGTGATGGTGCTGCTTGGTGCTTTGCTTGTGTTTGGCGAGCAATTGAACCTCTACCAGTGGATAGGTGTTTCTGTGGCAATAGTGTCGTTCCTGTTGCTGGGTAAAAGCGGCAAGCGCGAAGGAATAGACTTTGTACACAACAGATGGGTGGCGTTGGTGATTGCTGCTGCCATGTTGGGTGCAGTTAGTGCTTTGTACGACAAGTACCTGATGAGCTTTCTTGCTCCCATGCTGGTGCAGTCGTGGTTCAACCTCTATCAGGCTCTGCTGATGGCCGCTGTGATGTTGCTCCTGTGGTGGCCCACTCGAAAAAGAACCACTCCGTTACGTTGGCGCTGGAGTATTCCGCTGATTTCGCTTTTTCTGGGAGTGGCAGACTTCTGCTACTTCTCAGCTTTGGCCGAAGAGGGCGCGCTCATTGCAGTTGTTTCCATGATACGTCGTGGCAGTGTCATTGTGTCGTTTGCTTTCGGGGCTATGATTTTGCGTGAAAAGAATCTGAAAAGCAAAGCTTTTGACCTATTGTTGATATTAATAGGATTGTTCTTCTTATATTTGGGCTCGAAATGAGAAAGTTATTTTACATATTAAGCATAATGTTTGTCTTTGTGCCTGCTCTCAGGGCGCAGGATATGCGCACACTCTTCGTCGGTATGCCAGATTCCATAATACCACTTCTTACTGTGGACAATCGTGCTGACTGTGTTGATTTTATAGATGCGGGAATGAAGGCAAGGGTAACCAATCTTCTCGATGGAAAGTCGGAACTGTTGCTGCTTACTTCCGACTATTTGCGTATGAAGGTGAGTGCGAACAGCGAAATGCAAATGAAATTGTTGCCCTCTTCCTCGGGTGATACACTCATTTGTCTGGTGAATACCATCAGTGCCGAAGCTCGTGACAGCCGTATCCGTTTCTACACAAAGGAGTGGGCTGAGGTAAAGAACCTTTCGGCTCTCTTTTCACGTCCTGCCATTAAAGAGTTTTTCCCTGCTGATTCGTTGTTGGCGAAAAAGTTGGAAATAGCCGATATCGAACTTATAGAATACATCTTATCGTCGTCGGAACCGACACTTACTGCGCGATACACGATGCCGTCTTATATGTCGTCTGCCGATTCGGCATTTGTAACAGAAGGAATACAGGATATACTTTTCCGCTGGAATGGTAAATCTTTTAAAAGGTAACAGAATATAAGTAGGGAAATAAAAACATCCCCTGAGGATGTTTTTTATACAATTGTATATATTCTTTAATGTTTTTTAGTTATTTGTCATTGCTATTTTTATTTTTTTATATCTTTGCGCAGTGACGAAGAGAATCTTTGGGCAATTTTTTGTTGTTCTCTATAATAAAATAATTAAAAATGCTGAATTTATCTGTACGCAGTCTGTCAATGGCTGCAATAGGAATATTATTGTTGGTCTTTAGAGAGCAGGCAATGCCTGCAATTGTAATGTGCGTGGGTGGACTTTTCTCCGTACCAGCACTCATCGCGCTTGTTATGGCAATGATACCAATGTTTAAACACAATGCCGGTGCTGTGAATCCAAAAACTATTGCAGTTTGTATTGTTTCGGCAGGCAGTCTTTTTCTTGGCTTGTGGATGCTCTTTGAACCTGCATTCTTTGTGGCTATTCTCATGTGGGTACTTGGTGTAATGTTGTCAATAGCTGGGTTTATGCAGATAATAGCTTTGTTGCGTGTCAGTCGAAAAGCGAAAACCGGTTACTATCTGTATATAATACCACTGTTGATATTTTCAGCAGGAATAGTAACCTTGCTCTATCCATTCAAGGTCGCCTCGCTGCCATTCCTTATTTTGGGTGTCGCAGCAATCTTCAGTGCTGTATCAGATATGATAAACACAATATTCATCAGTAGACATCTACCTAAAGATGAAAATACGGAAAGTGTAGTGGATATAATTGACGAGAAAAGATAATAAAAATAAATACAAATAAAACAACTATTATTATGAAAAAACAAATCACTCAATTGCAACGTATTATCGTTGCCTGCATCTTGCCGGCTGCAATGCTTGTATCGTGTAGCATTGACGATAAATACGACATGTCCAAAGAATTGGATATGACTGTTGGAGTCGGCAAAGGCTTTGCTGTGCCCGTTGGCTCTACCGAAAAAATAATGCTGACAGAACTTATCGATACAGCCGAGACAGATGTAATTAAAATTGATGCACAGGGCTACTACTCGGTGTATAAAGAGGGTACTTTGAATCCTGAGTCTTTCAAAGTGAATGACGTAAACATAAAAATCAATCCTGTCGCAAATCCCAAAGGCTACGATTTTGAACTTGTCGACCTCTCTAAGTTTTCAGGATTGCCATTATGGATTCAGGAGGAAATCAAAAAAGGTCTTTTCCCTCACTTGGTGCGCGAAGAAAATATAGAGAACGTTACAGAGTTCAATATTAATCAGGATGTTCCTGAGGAAATGAAGAAACTTCGCAGTATGACTTTCAAGAAACCTGTCAAAATGACCTTACAACTTGATGTCTACAGTGCAAATCATCTCTCTGACGATGTTTTGGCAAAGACAGGCAGATTGCATATCTATTCAAAAGATCTGAATGATAAAGGTTTTACTATAGATGTTCCTGAATATATTGTTTTTGCACCCGAGGACAATGTCGCAGATGGCAAGTTGGTTGTCGATGGTTATCTGAACTATGATGTTTCTACACAGAAGATGGGTATAAAAAGGGAATATTCGATAATTGGACTCGATTTCTCTAAACTTCCCGCCGGTTATCTTGCTGTTGAGGATGGAAAAATAAGCATTAGCGAAGAGTTGCGTGTACACGGTGCAATTGAGTCCGATACAGTGTTCTTTACCTTTAACAATGTATCGCATGCCCAGCACATCGACATTGAACCTCGCCTTGCTATCGACGAGATGCAGATTGCTACGGTTGAAGGTGTTTTCGATCCCACCATCGACCCCATAAGCGAAACTGTCGACGTTAATCTTGGCGACGACCTTGACTTCCTGAACAATGCTTATCTCGACTTTAGCGACCCCCGTATCTTTGTTACATTGGTGAATCCTGTTGCGGCTAACATCTTTACAGATGCAACATTTGCCGGATATGACAAGAGTGGTAATCTTATCGAAGGCTCACAAGTTGCAACTGCACTGACATTTGCTCCGGCTGCAACAAACAACTTCTATATTAACCGCTACGACACACAGCTGGAGGGATATACAACTGTTGTAATTCCCGAGCTTAACAATCTTGTAAAGAAAATTCCCGAGACACTTGATGTGCAGCTCAATGCACGTCTCGACAACGAGAATTATACAACAGTTACACTCGGAGAGGATATGGAGATTTCAGGAAGTTATCAGGTGAGTGTTCCTATGGTATTCGACGAATTCAACCTTGAATATACCGAAACTGTTGACGATGTTCTTGGCGAGAATGCCGATGATATTACGGACTATGTGACAGATATTAACTCTGTTACAGTCTCTTTCGATGTTTACAACACTGTTCCGGCTAAATTTGTACCTTCGATTGTTGCATACGACAAGAATGGCAGGAAACTGGAGAATGTGAAAGTTGCTGTGACAGGTGATATTGCAAAGGGTAACGGAATGAAAGATGGTGTTGTCAGCGAAGCTGTAAAGTCATCTGTTTCAATAAATCTCAGTGTGAAGAACGGCGAACTTGACAAGCTTTACAAGCTCGACCTTAAATTTGCCGGAAGTGGCTCAGGTACATTCAATTCAAACGAATATATCCAGATTAAGGATGCTGTAATCACCATTGACGAACAAATATCTGTTGACCTAAACTAATGGTCAGTGTGATTAAGAATTAAGAAACATTTTCGAAGAATACTATTATGAAAAACATATATTTTGTGAAACGCTTCGGCGCAGTAGCTGTGCTGTTGCTTATGGCAGTAGGTGTTTTTGCACAGTCTGCTCTCAGAACAGGATATTTCCTTCAGGGCAATCCCTATCGCTATCGTTTGAATGCAGCTCTGGTGAACGACCAGAATTACATTGCACTGCCTGTGCTTGGTAATATAGGAATAAACACAGCCGGTAATATGGGACTTGCAAACTTTGTGTATGATGCACCCAATGGACGCGACCTTGTGACATTTATGCACCCTTCGGTAAGTGCCGATGATTTTCTTGGTGATATTGATTCAGAGAATCAGATGCGTGCAAACATCGACCTTGTAGTCCTATCCGGCGGCTTTTTCGCTTTTGGCGGTTACAACACCATTGATGTCGGCATACATTCCCGTACAAGCATGAATCTGCCCTATGACATGTTCCGATTCATGAAGTCAATGGGTGCAGGCGAGTATAGCTTCAGCGAGCTTAACTTCAACACCAGAAACTATCTGGACCTTGCTCTCGGACATTCTCACAAGATTACTGAGGAACTGACAGTCGGTGCTCGTTTGAAATTCCTCTTCGGTGTTGCATATGCCGATGTTATGTTTGACCGTATGGATATTTCGATGAATGGTCAGCAGTGGAGAATAAATGCTCGTGGTAATGCAAATATTGCTCTTGGTGGCCACTATACTTACTCCGAGGAGAAGAGCATAAATGGCAAGACTGCAGTTGACGGATACGATGATATTACTCCCGGACTCAATGGCTTTGGTCTGGGAATCGATCTTGGTGCGACATACGACCTCAGCGATGTGCTGACAGAGGGATTGACTGTATCTGCGGCATTGAACGACATTGGTTTTATGAACTGGAAAAAGGTGGCAAAGGCAGGAATTTCACCCGAGAATCCTTATCTGTTCAACGGTTTTGACAATATAGCTATTCATGACGATGTTCCCGGAACCAGTATCGAGGATCAGTTTGAATCGCTTCGTGACGACCTCGAAGATTTCTTCACTCTCGAGGATAAAGGTGAAGGCTCGGAGAGTTGTGGTCTTGGCGCAACTTTGAACCTCGGTGCAGAATATAAGATGCCTTTCTATGACAAGTTGAGTGCCGGTCTGCTTTATACTCACGGCTTCGAGGATATTTACTCATACAATCAGATGTCGTTGATGTTGAACTGGGCCCCTGTTAAATTCTTTGATGTTGCTGTCAGTGGAACATCGTCTACATACGGTACCGGCTTTGGTGCAATGGCTAATATTCATTTGACAGGTTTCAATCTCTTTATGGGCACAGATTGCTTCATCAGCAAAGTTGGCAAGCAGTTTATTCCTTTGGAGAATATGAATGCAAGCGTTGCTTTTGGTATCAATATTCCTTTCGGTGCCAAGAGATAATAGCTGTATAACCGGAGTTTTATATCATCAACAAGAAAAGTTGATTGTTAAAAACGTGGAATAAATATTTTTAAATAAAAAAAAGACCCTTATCTTTGTCAGGTATCATTGGTAAATGACAAAGTGAGGGTCTTTTTTTTAGATACCGCAGTAGCCAATTTTATATAATTCTGATTATCATCAATAAAATTAATAAGCTGTTTAAATTTTCTTGAAAAATATTTCTACATTTGTGATGAAAGTTTCGGCTTCTTTGAGCCTATTTTGGCATCTTTTCTTTCTTGTTTTTTGGAAATAGCCCGCTATTCCCTGCAAAATGTGAAAGAAAATCTACTCAAAATAGCTCTCAAATAATTCCGAAAGATAGTGCAAGCCGAGAGAAGAATATCAAGTTTACTTGAATGTTATTCCGAGGCGCAGCCTATCTTATTAAAATAAAATTTAAACAACTTCTAAGTTCTGATTTATGAAACGTATATTTTTGTCTATTCTGACAGTTGCATTGAGCATATTGGGAGTGCAGGCATCAAAAGCTGCACAAACTTCCGAGTTTTCTGATTCTGCCTGGTACTACACAATATTTACACCCGACGGCGGTGAAGTTGTCACCACTGAAGAAGATGGAGAGATGGTAATGCAGAATTATGCAAAGACAAAACTATACTCTCTCGGCGCAGAGACAGAAGGAATACGTTTTACTGTTTTAGAGACCAACCAGTCTAAAAAAGTAAATGGTTTCAGCTATTTTGTACTTGGCGAATTCAGAGTGCTCGATGCCGATGGCAACCAGGTTGCATATACAGTAACCTCGAATTGCGACCATAATGAGTTCAACGGCAGGGATGGTGACGGACTCTCTGCACTCAACGATGGAGTGCTGAACAACTATTTCCACTCAAATTATAGAAATGGCGCGCCTGACGCATACCACTATATAGAGCTGACATTGGAGAAACCCGTTAAGGAATTCTCATTGGAGTGGTACGGACGTCCCAATAAGAGTGCCTATGAGTTCAGCCCCACTTTGTGCGGAATTTCCCCAAAAGGCTGCGAGTTTACCAAAGATATGTTGGAACCGTGGAACTACACAATATCTACACCCAACGGCGGTAAAGTTGTCACTACCGAAGAAGATGGAGAGATGGTGATACAGAATTATGCAAAAACAAAACAATTCACTCCCTACATAGAGACCGAAGGGTTACGTTTCACTGTTGTAGAGACCAACCAGCCAGACAGACAAGCAAATGGTTTTTGCTTCTTTGTACTTGGCGAATTCAGAGTGCTTGATGCCGATGGTAACCCCGTAGCATATACAGCAACTTCGAATTGCGACCATAATGAGTTCAACGGCAGGGATGGTGACGGACTCTCCGCACTCAACGATGGAATACTGAACAACTATTTCCACTCAAATTATGCCGCTGGTGCGCCCGATGAATACCACTATATAGAGTTGACATTCGAGAAACCCATTCAGGAATTCTCATTGGAGTGGTACGGACGTCCCAACATGAGCGATCATGAGTTCAGCCCCACATTGTGCGGAATTACTCCTAAAGGCTGCAGGTTTACAAAAGATATGATTGTTATCGGCGACGATGACGACGATGATGATGACGACGATGACGATGATGATATTACAAATATCATCTACAACACCATTGATGTGTTTAAAGAGCCTTGTATGTTCATATCTCTTGCCGACGGCGGAATTGACGCATACCCCTTGAACACACTTGCAAAGGAACAATATCAGGAGGGTGACACACTGTATGTGTCATTGACTTCGGGCAACACAATAAAGTATCACACGAGCGAATACACAGGCATAAGCAACGAAATACCGCAGTTGCCATATATGGCGTCATACAAATTCAACAACAAATACAATCCCAATCTGAATGTAGACGTTATTGGCGATTGCTCGAGTGAAGAGATAGAGGTGAGTCTTAACTCGATAGGAAAGAGCCTGACTGCAAGTTTCCAACTCAGCGAGGAACGGGCTGTTGCATACATTGGCAATCAACTGCAGACAAGCAAACAAACACGCAACCGCTTTGACGATGATGTGGAATATACAGTAACCTATCCCGGCTATAATGTAATGCTGAATGTACAAATAAAGGATACATGCCTTGATGTAAAAGTACCCTTTGGCCGTATATACACTGTCGTTCCCGATTTGCTTGCAGACTACTGCGCTGTTCCACGCATAGACATCGACATGATGCATTCTGCATCGAGCATCAACAAAGAGACATACCTCGATGCAAAAATAACTATTTCGGGATTCGAAATGTACGATGACTTTGCCGACTCTGTAAAGATTAAAGGTCGCGGAAACTCAACATGGGGCTATGCCAAAAAGCCATACAGGCTTAAGTTCGAATCGAAAGTGAAACCTTTCGGCCTTACAAAAGGCAAAAGCTGGGTGTTGCTTGCCAATGCACAGAGAGGAGCGCTTATGGCAAATGCCATAGCCATGAAGGTGGGACAACTTATCGAAGTTCCCTACACCAACCACATTATCCCCGTAGAACTTTATATCAATGGCGAATACAAAGGAAACTACATGTTTACCGAGCACATAGGACTCAGCAACAATAGTGTTGACGAGGAAGAAGATCTTGGATACATACTCGAACTCGACTCGTACTTTGACGAGGACTTCAAGTTCAGGTCGGAAAAGTTCAATCTCCCCGTAAACATAAAGGATCCTGACCTTGCCGACTACAGCGACGAAGAGATGGTGTCAAGATATATTGCAATTCAGGACGATTTTGCAAAATTTGAAGATGCTCTCTACTATAACAACGGCGAGCTTGGCAAATACCTCGACCTAGATGTTGCCGCACGCTTTATTCTTGTAAACGAATTGGTGCTTAACAAAGAGCTTTGCCATCCCAAAAGTACATACCTGTGGAAGGGAGACATGTATTCACCGGAATCTAAAATCATGTTCGGACCATTGTGGGACTTTGACTGGGCATTCGGCTACGAGAACACAGGAAGCTACTTTAATATAGACTATAAGTTGCAGCTTCTCTCAATGGGTGGATATGGAAAGAATTTCTTCCAGGCATTGATGGCCAACGAAGAGTTCCTTATGCACTACTACAAAGTGTGGAAAGAGTTTATCGAGGCGAAACACATTGTAGAGGTGAAAGAGTACATAGGCGACTACTACTCCTTTGTGGAACGCTCGTTCGAAAACAACTATAATCTATGGGGTGATGGAGACGAATATGGACTCAAGATTGCGCATATGCAGAATTGGATGCAGAATCGTCACGACTACATATCTTCGCTCCTCAAAAAATATGATATAACAGACTTAATCCATACACTGCTTGGCGACGTCGACTGCAACGACCTGCTGACAATACGCGACGTTGCATTGCTCAACGATTACCTTAACGGTAGGACTGAAAACGAAGGGTTCAATATGAAGAAGGCCGATAGCGACAAGAGTGGAAATATAGATGCTGAGGACCTTAACAATACAGTGACACTGCTTGCAAACGGCGAGCCTGTTCCATCATTGTACCACTACAATACCCCTGTTTCAAAAGCAGTACTTATGGCTGTTGACGGAAGCAGCACAGAAAATATTACCACTATTCCTGTTTATCTGCAGAATGACTCACTTGAAGAAATAAGGGCAATTCAAGCAGATATTATAATACCGGCAGAACTATCTGTTGCGAATATTACAGCAGAAAATTATGCCCAGGGAGACACCGTAGTTTATGCACAAATCACAAACGGACAGTACCGCATTGTGGCATACAATAAGAACGGAACCTCATTCGTAGGTGATAATCCCATTTTCAATATAGAACTGAACAATAGTCAAAATACTGCCGAAGAGTCTTATAAGGCACAAATAAAAGATGTTCTTGCTGTTGATAGCCTGAATATGGAAAAACGAATGAAGGAGGCGCTGTTCGATATAAATATCACAACTGACATTGTTTCGGTTGCCGACACAGATGTAACGGTTAAGGTTTATGGCAACAGCATCATTGTGTCAGGTGCAGAGAATAGCGCTGTATCTGTTTACTCTACTGCCGGAACACTTGTAAGGGGAATCAGTAATTACGCAGGTGAAGCTATTGTTCTTGAAAATGGACTATACATTGTACGCACAAAGAACAAGACAATAAAAGTGAAGCTATAAACAACGTAATATGAAAAAATGAAAGCCGAGAACCAAAAGTTCTCGGCTTTCATTTTTATATGGGGTCGCGATATATTTATCGAGTATTATTCCACATATATAACCAATCCTTTGAGGTATTCGCCTTCGGGGTGGTAGATGTTTACGGGGTGGTCGGCAGGCTGTGTCAACTGGTGCAGTATGCGCACGTTGCGTTTAGCCATTGCTGCAGCTGTAAAGACTGCTGTTCTGAAGTTCTCCTTGTTGACTGCCTGTGAACATGAGAATGTGAAGATGATTCCACCAGGCTTAATCTTCTCAATAGCTTTTGCATTCAGACGGCGGTAGCCTATGAGGGCGTTACGCAACGAGTCGCGGTGCTTTGCAAATGCAGGTGGGTCAAGAATTATAAGGTCGTAGTTGTCACCCATCTTCTCAAGATAGTCGAATGCATCCTCTGCGTATGCAGCGTGTCGTGTGTCGCCTGGGAAGTTGAGTTCGGCATTTGCATTTGTAAGGTCGATGGCCTTAGCCGAACTGTCCACCGAGTGTACAAGCTCTGCTCCTCCGCGCAGTGCATAGATTGAAAATCCGCCTGTGTAGCAGAACATGTTAAGCAGCTTGCGGCCTTTTGAGTATTTTTCGAGCAGTGCGCGGTTCTCACGCTGGTCAATGAAAAAGCCTGTCTTTTGTCCGCGCAGCCAGTCGATATGGAATTTAAGACCATATTCTGTGGCAACATTGCTCGCGCTTTTACCCATTATGTAGCCATCCTCCTGATTGAGGTCTGCCTTGTAGGGCAGTGTGGTCTCCGACTTGTAGTAGATGTTTTTTATTCTGTCGCCCAATACCTCCTGCAGTGCTGTTGCTATTTCGTTGCGGCAGGTGTGCATTCCTACGCTGTGCGCCTGCATTACTGCTGTGTCGTCGTAGATGTCGATGACAAGGCCGGGAAGGTTGTCGCCTTCGCCGTGCAGCAGACGGAATGTGTCGTTGTCCTCGCGGCATGCGATACCTATGCTGCGGCGCATTTCGTATGCTGCTGAAATGCGTTGTTTCCAGAACTCATGGTTGATGGGCTCGTCGATGAATGTGAGGACGCGCACAGCGATGCTTCCTACCTGTATGTGGCCGCGGGCTATGAACTTGTTGTCGTTGGTGTAGACTGTTACGATGTCACCCTCTTCGGGCTTTCCTATAATGCGTTGTATGGCTCCGGAAAATATCCATGGGTGTTGACGGAGCAGTGACTCTTCTTTGCCTCTTTTCAGGATTACGGCTTTTTCCATAGTCGTTATTTGTTGTTTTTTAATTGTTCAAGGTGGTTATATATGTTCAGGCAGCTCCATGCGTCGGTGGCTGCATATAGTTTCTGTTTGTCTGTAAGTACATCCGCATCCCAGTTGGTAAGCTGCTGGCTCTTGGATATTCGCTCACCGAAGATTATTGCATAGATTTTCTGAAGACTCATCTCTTCGATTCCAAAATCAGAAACATATTTCTGCAGCTCAACGAAACTGCCGGGTGTGAATGTGCGTCTCTCTTTAAGAGCGTGAAAATCATCGTGCAGTGAAAGTCCAATCTTCTTTACGTTGCTGTTTTCAAGGAGTTCTACAAGTGCATCTGTCAATCCGGTGCGGCATAGACGAAAAAGGAAACAAGTGTCCGCCGTAGATAATTGCAGCAGCGACACCTTGTAGTGTACACCTTTGCGGAAAGAGGGGCGTGTCTCTGTGTCTATTCCCAGAATACTCTCTTTCAGTAAGGCTCGTGCTGCGCGTTCGGCCTCAGCTTCGCTGTCAATGGTTATGATGCGTCCGGCAAATGAAACTGTCGGTAATTGCGAGACTGCGCTTTTCTCTATCGTCGGGTTAAAGATACTCATTTTCTTCTGTCGCGTCATTATCTTCTTCGTCGTTGGGAGTACCATATTCAATCTCGTGCAGTGCGCGCAGGGTGTTTACCAATGTTTGTCCCCAATAGGTACAGAAATGGTCGCGACACTCCACTATCGCATCGTGCATTGTTTCGTTTATACCAGTCTGGAAACGTATGACAAAGTTCTTTATGTCCTGATATATGTCAGACAGGTCTTCCGAAATGTTTTTTGTGACAGGTGTGTCGCTGTATTTCATTTCGGCTACGAATACATCGAGGTATGTGTCGTATTGCGCCAAAAGGTCGGCCAGTGTAATGCGTATCACTTCGTAGCTGTCTTCGGTAACGAATGCCTCAAGTTCTTCGTCGTTCAGTGGCTCATCAGCAGGAAGCATCTGTGCTTTAATATACAGCAGTGGCAAGAGCTTCAGCATTGTTCCTACAAATTCCTTGCGCTGCAGCTGATTGGTGCGTTCTATGTAGGCGCAATATTCGGCTGCCACGGTGACAAATTCCACCGTGTTGCGCGAGAATACTATATCTTCTTTGTTTGTCATAATGTTTCTGTATTTATAGTCGTAAGCAGAGTGGATGTGGCTGCTTGCGAAAATTTTATGCAAATGTAGTAACTTTCCTGCATATTAGCAACGAAGATTCAATGCTATGTTGCATGGTGCCAATAAAGCAATAGGTAAATTCATTTGCTGACGCTGACAATAGTCTAAACAATACTAAAAATGAAGCAAACTTTATTGTTTTGAGTTCCCGAAGTTTGGCTATACTCGTTGGAAATAAAATTTCATTTTATTCACTCGTTTGCACAAACTTTTGCTCGTTTGTTACTATCTTTTGATAAGATAGGCTTCGGGTTGACTTCGTCGATTATCTGCTGCGCTCGGTAAAATATGTGAATAAATTCACCTATTACTCTCGCTTGTGCTATAATTCGGGATAAAAAAACAATCAAGCTTATTTTTTTATCGCTCACCTTGCACTATCTTTGTAACAGAAAGGGGTGGAGTGCATTGCTTCGCGCTCTTTTTCTGTTCTATAACTTTTAATCATTATACAGGGAATTATGGCTAAAGAAAAAAATAAATCAGTAAAAGAAAAAGAACCTGGTTTTTTTGCACGTTGGTGGGGAAAACTTACGGGCAGAACTTCGTGTGTGGTTGTTGGAATATGCGTATTGCTGTTCTTGATATTCATGACCTCTTCGTTCGTGTCGTTTATGATGTCCGGTGGAGCAGACAATAGCCATGTTGAGGTTGGTTCGGGTGTCGATCTTAATGCAACTGATAATGGCATAGAGAACTACACAGGTTCGCTGGGCGCACGTATGGCTATGTTTCTGATGAACGGCTGTTTTGGCTGGGCTGCATTTGCTATACTTCCTTTCTTATGCGCTCTTGTCGCAAGACTCTTTGAGTGGCGTAAGCCAACTCTTTCTAAGTGGTTCCTGGCTTCGGTGTTTGCTGTTGTCTGGGGCTCTATTTTCTTCAGTTTCGCTTTTGGCAATCTGATGGAGGGTAGTTTTATTTCACCCGGAGGTCTGCATGGCGAAAATATCTCTGCATGGCTTGTTTCACAGATTGGCCCGTTGGGTATGTTTCTGCTGTTGGTGGTTACTTTGCTTCTATTTATGATATATCTCACTCGCGATACTATCAAGTGGATAAAGGCTGCTTTCAGTTTCGGCGCTTCACAGGTTGTGAAATTGAAACCAGCGCCTTCGTCTGCTGAGGAGGAGAGTGGCGAAGAGGAAAAAAGTGAAGACAATGTAGAAAAAACAGAAACTGCCGAGGATATAGAAGATTGTGAAAAAATAGCTGATGCTGCCGGTAAAGAGTCGCCGGTTGAAGAGAATGAAACTATCGAGGAAACTGCTGATGCTGGTGATATTGACGAGGATGAGGAGGATGGATTTACAGTGGAACTCCCCGTTGACGATGAGGCAGAGACTACACAACCGGATGAAGATATAGTTACTGTAGCGCCTGCTGACGATGCTGACGATGATGAAATTTTATTCGATGTCGAGCAGGGTGAGAATGACGATACAGGTGGCAAGATGCTTGAACCCATTAATCCCAAGGATGAACTGAGCTACTATAAAGCCCCTACACTTGACCTTCTCGATAAATATGAGTCTCCTGTGCAGGCTATTGACATGGAGGAGCAGACTGCCAACAAAAACAAGATTGTTGAGGTACTCAGAAATTTCGACATTGAGATAAGTTCGATTAAGGCTACTGTTGGTCCTACAATCACGCTGTATGAAATAACACCTGCTCCCGGTGTCAGAATTTCCAAGATTCGCGGACTAGAGGACGATATTGCAATGTCGCTTTCAGCTCTCTGTATACGTATCATTGCCCCCATTCCCGGAAAGGGTACAATCGGTATCGAGGTCCCAAACAGCAATAAGCAGATTGTGCCTATGGTGTCGCTGCTCAACAGTCGTAAGTTCAAGGAGAGCGAAATGGCACTTCCTTTAGCTTTGGGAAAGACAATTTCAAACGAAATATACATGGTGGACCTTGCCAAGATGCCTCACCTGCTTGTTGCCGGTGCTACAGGTATGGGTAAGTCTGTCGGACTCAACGCTATCATCACCTCGTTGCTCTACAAGATGCATCCGGCCTATTTGAAATTTGTGATGGTCGACCCCAAGATGGTGGAATTGAGCCTTTACAATGTGCTCGAAAAACACTTCCTTGCAAAACTTGAGAGCGAAGAGGAATCCATCATCACCGATGTGAACAGAGTGGTACGTACATTGAAATCTCTCTGTATTGAGATGGACAACCGCTACAAACTGTTGCAGGCAGCATGTGTGCGTTCGCTGAAAGAGTACAACGAGAAGTTCCTCAATCGTGAACTGTTGCCCACGCAGGGACACCGTTTTATGCCCTATATAGTGGTGATAATCGATGAGTATGGCGACCTGATGATGCAGGCCGGCAAGGAGATAGAACTTCCTATTGCCCGCATTGCCCAAAAGGCACGTGCCGTGGGTATGCACATGATAATCGCTACACAGCGTCCGACAACAAATATCATTACCGGCACCATCAAGGCCAACTTCCCGGCGCGTATGGCATTCCGCGTAATTTCGCCCATCGACTCGCGTACCATCCTTGAACGTACAGGTGCCAACCAGTTGCAGGGTAGGGGAGATATGCTCTTCCTCGCAGGCAACGACCCCGTTCGTGTGCAGTGTGCGCTTGTCGAAACAAAAGAGGTTGAAAGGGTCTGCAACTTTATTTCTCGACAGCAGGGATATACTTCGGCATATGCTCTTCCCGACCCTGATGAGTCGGATATTGATGCAACAGGCGGTTCTGTTGCTCATGGCGAAATATCTGCCGGTAAGCTCGACGCGCTCTTCGCCGATGCAGCACGTACGGTTGTTGTGCATCAACAGGGTTCAACCTCTATGTTGCAGCGTAAGTATAATATCGGATTCAACCGTGCAGGTCGCATAATGGATCAGCTCTGTCAGGCAGGAATTGTTGGCGAACAGGATGGTGCAAAGCCGCGTCAGGTGCTATGCGCCGATGAAGCAGACCTCGAATTCCGTCTGAAAGCGTTGCTCAATCAGTAAAAAATCAAAATTATGTACAAAATAAGATTGAAACAGATATTATTTTTGTTGCCATTGATACTTGCTCCGCTCTTTGTTGCGGCTCAGGAGAATGGTGCTACCAGAATACTCGATACTGCAGTGGCCAAAATCAAAGCCGATGCAGGTGTGCAGATGCACTTTACCATCACAATGAACGATGGAACAGGTGAGGAAATTTACGATGATAAGGGAGTGATGAAAATGGATGGCGAGAAGTATGCTCTTCTCACCGACCAGATGAAGCTATGGTGCGACGGTGAAACACAATGGAGCTACATTGTTCAGAATAACGAGATTTATGTTTCTGAACCCAATGCCGACGACGCCCGTGCCTTTTCGCCTGTTCACATAATGCAGCTCTACAAGAGTGGCTTTAGATGTGAGTTGTATTCTGCCGGAGCAACAGCAAAGGTCGATGCCGTGAAAATGACAGCTGTAGCCCGTGACAGCGAGATACGTAAAGCAATCATTTTCATCAACAAACAGACCGGTCAGCCCGTTGAACTTAAAGTGGATTATGAAAATGGTTCATCGGCAGATATTGTAGTAGATACATACAAAACAAAATGTAAATTTGCTATCAAAGAGTTCCGCTGTCGCGTAAAGGAATACCGTGGAGCAGAGGTCGTAGATATGAGATAAATATAATCTAAACAACCAATATTATGGAAGTAACCAAATGTCTTATAATAGGTTCCGGTCCTGCCGGATATACCGCAGCAATATATGCAGCACGAGCAAATCTTTCACCTGTTGTCATCGAGGGCATCCAGCCCGGAGGTCAGTTGACACAGACTACCGTCATTGAGAATTTCCCAGGTTTCCCGCAAGGAATCACCGGTCCCGAACTGATGGATAATATGCGCCAACAGGCACTGAATGTAGGTGCCGATATACGTTCGGGTGTTGTTACTGCGGTGGATTTTGAAACCTCTCCCTATACTGTAACAATAGATGACGGTACGGAAATATATGCCGAAACAGTCGTAGTTGCTACCGGTGCAGCTGCCAAATATCTGGGCATTGCCGATGAAACTAAGTATGCAGGCATGGGTGTAAGCGCGTGTGCTACATGCGACGGCTTCTTCTACCGCAAAAAGGTGGTTGCAGTTGTCGGTGGTGGCGACACTGCTTGCGAAGAGGCAAACTATCTTGCGTCGTTGGCAAGCAAGGTCTATCTGATTGTCCGTAAGCCCTTCCTTCGTGCATCGCAGGCCATGCAGGAACGCACAATGAATAATCCCAAGATAGAGGTTCTATTCGAACATAATACCGAAGGACTTTTTGGTGAGAATGGCGTAGAGGGTGTACGCCTTGTAAAAAGAAAAGGTGAGCCCGACGAAACACACTACAGCTTACCCATCGACGGCTTCTTCCTTGCTATCGGTCACACTCCCAATTCCGAGGTGTTTAGAAAGTATCTTGCCACCGACGAAACAGGCTACTTTGTGCCCAGCGATGCAAGTGGTGTACGCACAGTGGTTCCCGGTGTCTTTGTTGCAGGCGATGTTGCCGACCCGCACTATCGTCAGGCAATTACAGCAGCTGCTTCGGGCTGCAAGGCTGCGCTCGAGGCTGAACGCTATCTTGCAGCAAAGGGCTGATCGGGAGCGGTTGAAACTTTAAAAACAAAAACGTATGGTATTTAAACAGACTGAACTATGAACGACATATTTTCATTTTTTAACGAGCAGACGACATTGATGCAGGTCTTTTGGGGCTCTGCTATTATCTCTACTGCTATCATGCTTGTCCAGACAATCTTGTCACTGATAGGCATGAGTGACCTGGATTTGGACGTGGGTGTGGACGGTGGTCTTGACGATTGTTCGGGTGCCGACCTTTTCACCATAAAAAACATTGTGAATTTCTTTGTGGGATTCGGATGGGCTGGTATCAGTTTCCGCTCTTATATCGAGAGTGATCTGCTGCTCATATTCCTCTCGTTGTTGGTGGGTGTGGGCTTTGTGCTCATTTTTATCTTCATCTTCAAACAGTTGATGAAACTTGAAAGTAACAGTGCAGTTGGAGCTGATGCTTGTGTGGGACGTACGGCAGATGTGTATCTGCGTATTCCTGCCGCTCGTTCGGGTAAAGGCAAAATTCAACTCTCACTCAATGGTTCAGCACGCGAATTCGATGCCGTGACTGACGACTCGGAACTTATTCCCTCGGGTGCTGTCGTCACCGTGGTGGAAGTTATCGGAAAATCCACATTACTCGTAAAACGCAATTAATAACTTCAAAATTAATAAGCTATGTATTTACCTATTATTATTGGAGCAGCTGTTTTTGTAATGGTTGTGGCTATCATCAATCGTTATCGTCGCTGCCCTTCAGACAAAATTCTGGTAATCTACGGAAGTAAAGGAAAAAGCTCGGCCAAGTGTATTCATGGTGGTGGTGCATTCGTGTGGCCTGTGATAGAGGATTATGCTTATCTTAGTCTTATTCCTATCTCAATCGACGCAAACCTGACCAATGCCCTCAGCCGTCAGAATATCCGTGTCGACGTACCCAGCCGTTTCACCGTAGGTATTTCTACCGACCCCGAATATATGACTGCTGCCGCAGAGCGCCTTTTGGGACTGACACCTGCTCAGATTCAGGAACTTGCCCGCGATATTCTCTTCGGTCAGTTGCGTCTGGTAATCGCTACAATGAGCATCGAGGAACTTAACAACGACCGCGACAAATTCCTCGAAAATATCTCAGCCAATGTCGAGGTGGAACTTAAGAAAATAGGCTTGCGCCTTATTAACGTAAACGTAACCGACATCAAGGACGAGTCGGGATACATCGAGGCTCTCGGACGCGAGGCTGCGGCACGCGCCATCAACGAAGCAAAGGTAAGAGTTGCCGAGCAGGAGAAGGTCGGTGAAATCGGTAAGGCAGAGGCTCAGCGCGAGACTCGTATCCGTACCGCCGAAGCCAATGCGCAGGCTGTCAAAGGAGAGAATGAGGCTAAGGTTGAAATCGCAAAATCCGAGGCTTATCGCCGCGAACGTGAGGCAGAAGCACAGCGTCTTGCAAGTGCAGCCGAAAAGGTTCAGCAGGCTAAGGCACTCGAAGAGGCATACGCAGCCGAGCGTGATGCCGAGCTTGCACGTGCCGAGCGTGAGCGTAGTACCGAGGTTGCCAATGTTATTGTGCCTCAGGAGATTGAAAAGCAGCGTCTGATTATCGCAGCCGAGGCTGAGGCCGAGCAGAAACGTGTAAATGCAAAGGGTGAAGCTGATGCTATCTATGCTAAGATGGAGGCTGAGGCGAAGGGTCTTTATGAGATTCTTATGAAGCAGGCTGCCGGTTACGAAAAGATGGTAGAAGCTGCCGAGGGCGATGCAAATAAGGCATATATGCTGTTGCTGCTTGAGAAACTGCCCGAACTTGTCAAGACTCAGGTTGAAGCTATCAAGGGTATCAAGATTGATCAGGTTACTGTTTGGGATAATGGCGCAGGTGGTGCCGATGGCAAGGGATCGACAGCCAATTTCCTTTCAGGTCTTATGAAGAGTGTTCCCCCTCTCCACGAACTTTTCAATATGGCTGGTCTCGACCTCCCCGAATATCTTGGAAAGAAGAAAGACGAGAATGCCACAGTTATAATTGAGCAGCCTGTAGAGGAGATTCCTGCCAAGAAATAATTGGCCTAATTCAAGGAGTCTTAGTATAAGGCTTTTGCATTAAATAAAAGTATGACATCCACTTCGATTACGATGTGGATGTCATACTTTTATTATATTAATTTATAGGTGTCCGGTAAACGTATTTAATTCTTTAAAAAATTCGACATTTAAACTTGTATAAGTCCCCACTCCTTTGTTGATGCAAATTTGAGTGCAATGGTTGGAACTAATTCCCTTTCTGAAGGAGTGCCGAGTTTGCGAGGTTTATCAAACGCGTCAGCGGTTGAAGACGTAGGAGTTCAAAAGTCTGTTTTACCCTTAATTTTTGGTTGCAATCATTTGGGGTAGTACTATCTGTATCCTTCTTTTGCCGGGCAAAAGAAGCAAAAGCCCCGGCACACGGGACGCATCATTGCTATCTGCGAACTTCTGCTGCTCTCGTTTAAAATGTAAGTAAACTTCCATTCACTCGTTTGCAAGAACTTTCGGCTCTTCCTTTGTTCA
>CAJGDX010000014.1 GCA_904502185.1 uncultured Bacteroidaceae bacterium
AGTCGACGGCGTAAATACCCTGACTCTTGCCTATGCTCCTTTCGCTGTAAACACCCCCATGTTTGTGTATGCAGGTGGCAAGCCTGTTACGGCTGTAGCTTCCAATGCGCAGGTGGCTGTAAGCAGCAAAGAGGATATGACAACCGACTATCTTCTCATCTCTTACGTGGGTACAGCTTGTCGCATCAATACCTATGTTCAGGATGATGCTAAGTATGTAAAGACCGTTCAGGCAGGCACCATAGCTCCCTTTGCCATGAACATCAGTGCATTGCCCGGTTCAAGCAGCAGCGCTTCCAACCTTGTACTCTACTACGATGCATCGACAGGCATCGAGGATGTTGAGGCTGCTGCTGACGAGCAGGTTATCTACGACCTTACAGGCCGCAGAATAGAGAAGATAACCGCTCCCGGCATCTACATTGTCAACAAGAAAAAGGTTGTTGTAAAAGAGGTAAAATAATCCATTCCCTATAATCAATCGCGGTTGTGCCTGTGATGGGCGTAGCCGCGATTGGTCTTTTTATTAAAAAAACAGTATGAAAAACAGTATATCCACCAATCGCATAGTATGGCTCGACGTGGCACGCCTTTTTGCGATGTTCATGGTAGTATGTTGCCACTGTGCCGACCCCTTCAACTTCTATCCCGGCGGCAATCCGCCTCCCGAAATAGCCCAGTGGGGTGCCTTGTGGGGTGCCTTTCTGCGTCCCTGCGTACCGCTGTTTGTGATGATAACCGGTGCGCTGATGCTACCTGTGCGCGAAGAGAGTTCAATCTTCTACAAAAAGCGCATTAGTCGTGTATTCTTTCCGTTTCTTATATGGTCGCTCATATATGCCATTTTCCCATGGCTGACGGGCCTTATGGGGCTTTCTCCCCAGATACTTATCGACTTTTTTGCCTATGGCGGTGACGAGGTTATGCGTCAGAGTTTCTCGGCAAGTGCCGAATATATCTGCAACATTCCCTTTAACTATCCGCTGACTGCTGTACACATGTGGTACATCTATCTGCTGATAGGATTGTATCTCTACCTGCCCATCTTCTCGGCATGGGTGGAGAAGGCATCGGAGAGGGCAAAATTGTGGTTCCTTGTTGCATGGGGAGTGACCGCGCTGTTGCCCTACTACAACGAGTTTGTTGCCGAATATCTGTGGGGCAGCTGCTCGTGGAACGCATACGGAATGTTGTACTATTTTGCAGGCTTCAACGGTTATCTGTTGCTGGGACACTACCTGAGACACCACAACTGGAGCCGCATGCAGCTGCTCTGTTACGGAGTGCCGATGTTTGTAGCAGGTTTCCTTGTAACATACTTCGGTTTTATACACATGCGCGACCTGGAGAATGTGACAGCCGAGCAGTTTGAACTCTTTCTTACCTACAATTCGCTGAATGTCATTTTAATGACTATCCCCTGCTTTATGCTGGCAAAGGCAGTAAATGTCACCTCGGAAAGGCTTGTGGCTCTGCTTGCCAACCTCACAAAGTGCGGATTCGGCGTATATATGGTACACTTCTTCCTGACCGGTCCCTCGGTGCTGCTTGTAAGGGCATTGGATATTCCTATCCCCCTGCAGATTCCTTGTGCTGCTATTGTGGCGTTTGCCGCATCGTGGATATTCGTGGCTCTTGTATATCGTATTTTCGGCAAGGGCGCACGTTGGTTCGTCGGATAGTGATTGTGGTTGACTATATAAAAATAACCGCTCGGCACATGCCGAGCGGTTATTTTTTACCTTTATATATTATAGGATTAGTTCAATTTGGCAAGTGCCTCTTTGATTCTTCTGATTGCTTCGATGATGTTCTCGTCGCTTGTAGCGTAGCTCATTCTGAAGCAGTCGGGTGCGCCGAACGATGTTCCGCCTACTGTTGCCACGTGAGCCTCTGTCAGCAGATACATTGCAAGGTCGTCCGAGTTGTTGATTGTCTGGCCGTTGTAGCTCTTGCCGTAGAAAGAGCTGCATTTGGGGAAGAGATAGAATGCTCCCTCGGGTACGTTCACCTCAAGACCGGGAATCTCTTTTGCAAGTTTCACGATGAGGTCGCGGCGACGCTGGAAAGCCTTCTGCATCTCAGCTACGGGCTCCTGTGAACCTACGTATGCCTCTACCGATGCCATCTGTGACACTGAGCAAGGTCCACTGGTGTACTGTCCCTGAAGCTTGTTGCAGCCCTTTACAATCCACTCGGCAGCAGCGATGAAACCAATGCGCCATCCTGTCATTGCGTATGCCTTTGATACACCGTTCACGATGATTACTCTGTCGCGTACATTGTCGAACTGTGCAATGCTCTCGTGTTTGCCAATGTAGTTGATGTGCTCGTAGATCTCGTCGGCGACGATGTAGACATTGGGATATTTTGCAAGTACGTCGGCAAGTTCTTTCAGTTCATCTTTGCTGTATACCGAACCAGTGGGGTTAGAGGGTGAGCAGAGAATAAGCATCTTTGTCTTGGGGGTGATGGCTGCTTCGAGCTGTGCTGCTGTTATCTTGAAGTTCTGCTCGATGCCTGCATATATTGTAACGGGTGTACCGTCTGCCAATTTAACCATTTCGGGGTAGCTTACCCAGTATGGGGCAGGTACAATAACCTCGTCGCCGGGGTTTACAAGTGCCATGATGGCGTTGCAAACTGACTGTTTGGCACCGTTTGATACAGAGATCTGTGCAGCTGTATATTCGAGGCCGTTCTCTTTTTTCAGCTTCTCGACGATGGCATTGCGCAATGCGGGGTAGCCAGGGACGGGAGAGTATCTAGAGAAGTTCTCGTTTACCGCTTTTATGGCTGCCTCTTTAATAGCATCGGGGGTGTTGAAGTCGGGTTCGCCGACACTCATGTTGATAACATCAACGCCTTGTGCCTTTAGCTCCTGGCTCTTTTGTGACATAGCCAATGTTGCCGAGGGTGATAGTCTGTTCAGACGGTCTGATAATTGATTCATAATATTCAGTATTTAATGTTTATTTTCTTTTACCCATTTTTGTTTTCTGTGGATGTACTTCTCAGTTCCTTTTGTCGACAGGTAGTTCTTTTTCTATCGTTGTATATTATTTCTTTTCGTCGATGTGCAGTGTGTGTCCCATTCTCTGGGCTTTGGTGCTGAGGTAGCGCGAGTTGAATTCGTTGGGCTCAATCTCGCAGCTCAGTATCTCTACTATTTCGAGCCCGTAGCTTTCGAGTCCTATGCGTTTCACCGGGTTGTTGGTGATGAGCTGCATCTTGTGTACACCCACCTTGCGCAGAATCTCTGCTCCAACGCCATAGTCTCTTTCATCGGCCTTGAAGCCTAGACAGATGTTGGCGTCAACGGTGTCCATGCCCTCTTCCTGCAGTTTGTATGCCTTTATCTTGTTCATAAGACCAATGCCGCGTCCCTCCTGATTGAGGTAAACGATTACACCTTTTCCATTCTCCTCGATGAGCTGCATGGCTTTCTGCAACTGTGCGCCGCAGTCGCAACGCTGCGATGCGAATATGTCGCCTGTCATGCAGGATGAGTGTACTCTTACGGGAATAGGTTCGTCCTCGTTCCATGTACCCTTTATCAGGGCAATGTGTTCGAGGCCTGTTGATTTCTGCATGAAGGGGATAAGGCGGAAATGTCCATATTTTGTGGGCATGTCAACCTCTTCGCCAATCTCCACGAGTGACTCTTTCTTCAGACGGTACTTTATAAGGTCGCTGATGGAGATTATCTTCATTCCATACTCCTCTGAAAGTTTCATCAGCTCAGGCATACGTGCCATGGTGCCATCCTCGTTCATTATTTCGATGAGGGCGGCAGCGGGGTTAAGACCTGCCAGACGGGCAAGATCGATACTTGCCTCGGTGTGTCCGGCGCGACGCAAAACTCCCTTGTCCTGTGCGTAAAGGGGGTTGATGTGTCCGGGACGTGCAAAAGTTGCAGGTGTGCTTGAGGGGTCGGCAAGTGCCTGTATGGTTGCTGCACGGTCGGCGGCTGAAACACCTGTGCTGCATCCCTCAATCTTGTCGACGGTAACAGTGAAAGGTGTACCCAGCAAGCTGGTATTTGAGTTCACCTGAGGCTCCAGCTCCAGTTCTTTGCAACGTGACATTGTTATTGGGGCGCATAATACACCGCGTCCATGCTTCAGCATGAAGTTCACCTTTTCGGGGGTTATCTTCTCGGCAGCGATTATAAAGTCGCCTTCATTTTCACGGTCTTCGTCGTCGACAACAATGACGAACTTTCCTTCGCGAAAGTCTTCAATTGCTTCTTCGATATTGCTCAATCTTACATCTTCCATTATTTCGTATGTAGTGGGTTTTTATATTAGTTTTTCTTTTTTCATTCTCTCTATGAGGGTGTGCGCGGTGTTCCTTATCTTTTTGAGGTCACGTGATATCTGTCTGTGGAACTTACAGCTGCGCAGGTAGATGATTATTCCTATCGGGAACAGCAGTATTGCCAATATGTTCATCCAGCGTTTTCTCAGCGGCGAGCGCAACTCGTCCACCATCATCACCGGGAATTCGTTGAGCAGCTGTATCACTTTTCTGTTCTTGCTGTTACCCATCTCTTCGACCAATGCGTCGAGTCTTTCGCTCATCTTTTCTATGGGCAGTTCCTCTGTTTCGTCGAAGAATACCTTTATGGGGTTGGGCAGGCTGTTCTTGCGGTACTGTGTCGAGTATTCACGACATTCGTCTATTATACTCTCCAACTGTGCGTGGTCGGCTGCGTAGTCGGGGTCTTCGATGATAACCTCTTTGAGTGTCACATTACGCGATTCGCGCAGTCCCAACAGCTTTCTGAAGAATGCTTTGTAGGCATCCATGTTGAAAATGGCTGAATCCTTGTTCGACTGGTAGGTGAAGATTGCGCCGAGTGGCGTCAGCACCATCATGCTTATAAGGCACCCGAACCATGTGTGCCATTCGCTCTCCTTCACCATCTTTTCGCCCGAGGTGTTGAATATGTAGTAGAGCAGGAAGATGGCAACCGATATCAGTACCGGATAACCCAGTCCGCCCTTCTTTACAATAGCTCCCAGTGGCGCGCCGATAAAGAAGAATATTATGCACGAGAGTGACAGCGTGATTTTTTGCCACCACGAAATATAATGCTTGTTCAGGTCCTTGTCGAGCGAACGCATTATGTTTCTTTTTATCTCGTAGTCGGTCATCAACTGCTCCACCTTTTCAAGTGTAGCTCTCTTTACTCTCAGTTTTGTCTGCTTCGAGTAGTTGTCGTAGACGCTGTCGGCGTTTATGGCATAAATCTTGTCTCTCTCCTGTGCTGTCGAGTCGTCTTTATTGAAAAGAAGCTTTTGGGGGTAGGCATTGCGCATGGCTGCCTTCCAGTTGTTGCGGCCTATGCTGTCGTTGTAGTGTGTGAGTGAGTCAATCGAGTGGTTAAGCTCGATGATGTTTTTGCTGGCAGCCTGTTTCTTCAGGAACGAACCATCTTTCATGTCGAATCCGCCGCCGAAGTTTATCACGATGATTTTCTCGCGGAATGTCTCTCGTGTGTAGGGGATATTTTTCTTTTTGGCATCCTCCTGCAACTCTGTGGCATTGGCAAAGCGCTCGCCGCTGTACAGCTTCAGCATCAGATGCTGCTGGTCGGCTGTGGTCTCAATCTTTCCCGAGTCGGCTACTATGATATTGGCATTCTCAAAGCCTTTTGTAAGGTCGTATATCATCACTCTGTAGAGCATGCCTGTCTGTTTGTCCTTCTTCTTGACGAACAGGTTGTAACCCTCAATCTGGTCGTAGAATACACCCTCGGGAATTTCAAGTTCGGGCGATGTCTGTTTGATGGAGTATAGCACTGTGTACAGTTTCACCTGCGCTCTGGGGCCTATTACATTCTGGAAATAGAATGATATGCAGCCCAGTATGGCGCAGACCACCACCAGCGGTGCCATAATGCGCAACAGGGGGATTCCGGCAGCCTTCATCGACAGCAGTTCAAGCCTTTCGCCGAAGTTGCCGAAGGTCATAAGTGCAGCAAGAAGTATAGCCAGTGGCAGCGATTGTCCTATCATTGTCAGTGAGCCAAGCCAGAAGAATTGTGCCATCACCCACATGTCGAGTCCTTTGCCTACGAATTCATCCACCCATCTCCACAGGAATTGCATGATGAAGATGAATGTGCATATAAAGAATGTTGCCGAGAACAGCAGAAGAAAACTCTTGATGATGAACCAATCGAGTTTCTTTATACGTAGGTCGGGAAATTTCATAGCTTTTTATGCTCTTGTTCTGTTTTTCTGTTGTGTGCCTGTTCTTTTTATATGCACACTATTCCATATTTTTGCAAAGTTAGCATAAAAGCGCGAATTTTCTTGAGTTACTATCTAATAAGTTGTTAAAATTGTAAATATTATTAATTAAAACTTACACTTTGTCTGCGATGCTCGCGTTTAATGCTATCTTTGTCTTGCAAACGATTGAAAAAATGATGGCATTTAACAGCAATACGACTATGATACAGCATCTGTTGGAACCCCTTGTCTGCGAACGCTTCAGAAGCGATAAACACTATCGCGACGGGCATCTGCGCGTGGTTAATGCCCTCCCTCGGCGGAGGGTGCTGGGGCTTCATGCCCCTGAAATGAAACATGTGGCAGCTACCCTGTCAAAAGAGGGTGCAGAGGTCTGTGTCAATGGCGAGTGGCGCACATGTCGCGGCGGTGCCGAAGTTATTGCCTGTTTCGAGGAGGCTGGAGGTGAACTCTGTCACGAGGAGATTGTCATCTGGGGCTTTCTCATCAATCACGAAAAATGCTCTGTCGAGCAGCGGTTGAACCTTCTGCAACGCTATGTCCCTATGATTGATAACTGGGCTGTGTGCGACTCCTACTGCGCCCATGCAAAGTGGATGGCTCGTGTCGACAAGGGACTTCTTTGGAGCTTTCTGCAGCAGTGGTTCAGTTCGGAGCGGGAATTTGAGGTGCGCTTCGCATTGGTGACGGCAATGTGTTATCTGTTGAATGACGATTGGCTGGAGCCTCTCTTCCGGCGTATCGACAAACTCCCTTTCAGCAGCATAAAATCGGAATATCGCACCGAAAGAGGTAAGCCTCTTGTTCCGCAACAGGGTACGGTGCAGGGTGCCGCACCCTATTATGTGAGAATGGGTGTTGCCTGGTTGCTTGCTACAGCCCTGGATAAATTTCCCGAGCGCACAAGGGCTTTTGTCACAAATTCCCATCTTCCCGACGATGTTGTAAGGTTGTATGTCCGCAAGGCTCGTGAGTCGCGCCGCACACGCGAGGTGGCTGCGATGTAATTCTTATTTCTGTTTATCTTAACGTCGTTGATGACCAAAGAGTTATTTTTCTGTATATAATCAGCAGAAGTAATCTAAAAATCCATCCGGCGCCGTAATTATAATGAATTCAACCCAAACTCGTTACTTGCCGGCATAAAAAAGGAACCGACTATCAAAGGGATAGTCAGTTCCATATCAGCTTTTTCAAAATGCATTTACGCCAAAAGCTCCTTAACTTTTGCCGAGATAGCCTTACCATCGGCTTTGCCTGCCAATTGCTTGGTGGCAACACCCATCACTTTGCCCATCTCCTGGGGTGATGTTGCGCCAACCTCGGCAATGATGGCTTTCAGCGCCACTGTCAGTTCTTCTTCGCTCATCTGCTTGGGAAGGTATTTTTCGAGTACAGCCACCTGCGCAAGCTCCTCCTGTGCAAGGTCGGGGCGGTTCTGGCTTTCGTAGAGTGCAGCCGATTCGCGTCCCTGCTTTGCAAGTTTGCCAATAATCTTCGTAGCAGTTGCATCGTCAACGCTGTCGCCTGCTCCGGGGGCGGTTTTTGCCTCCAGCAGCGCCTTCTTAATGTTGCGTAATGTGTCGAGCGCCACTTTGTCCTTGGCCTTCATTGCCTCTTTGATGTCGTTGCTTATAATGTCGAAAAGTTCCATTTTAATGCTGTTTATGGGTTATTCTTCGTTGATATTCTCGGTTCTCTCTTCGTTTCTCTGCTCTGCCTTTGCTGCCGTTGAATTATTCTTTATCTGTTGCAGCTCCTTGGCAAGACGTTTGTGTGTGGGAGATACCTCTACAGATGCGATAACAGCTTCGTTGTCAAGGTCGTCATCTTCAAATATATACACTTTGAAGTCGTCTTTGTAGAAGGTGTCTTTCATTGTTCTTATTTTCTGCTCTTGCAGTTCGCTCTCTCTCTCTTGTTCGTTCAACAAGGGACGTATCTCCGGAATGTTCTGCATGCCAAAGCCTGTGGCAAGTACAGTTACTTTCACCGAACCCTCATCAAGGTTGTAGTCCTTGCTGATACCCCATATTACCTCAATTTCCTCTTCAGTGAAGCGTGTCATGAATGTGTTCACCTCCTCTATTTCGCCAACCTTCATGGGGTAGTTGGGGTTGTAGTAGATATTGAAGAGTATCTTTTTCGAGTTATATATGTCGTTGTTGTTGAGCAGGGGTGAATGAAGTGCTTTCTCAAAAGCTGATGCCAGTCGTTGTTCGCCCTTGTCGATGCCGTAGCTCATGATGGCTACACCACCGTTTTTCAATACCTTGCTGACGTCGCGGAAGTCGAGGTTGATGGTTCCGCGTGCTGTGATGATTTCGGCGATGCTCTTGGTGGCGGTTGTCAGCACTTCGTCTACCTTGCGGAATCCCTCTTCGAGGTCAAGCTCGGGGTAGATGTCGAGCAGACGCTGGTTGTTTATTACCAGCAGCGCGTCCACATGTTTGGCAATCTCTGCCACTCCCTTCAGTGCCTGATTGATTTTGTTTCCCATTTCGAAACGGAAGGGAATGGTGATGATACCTATCGTCAGAATGCCGAGCCCTTTGGCAATTTCGGCCACGATGGGGGCTGCTCCGGTACCGGTACCGCCGCCCATACCAGCTGTGATGAACACCATTTTGGTGCCATCGTTGAACAGGCTCTTTATCTCTTCGCGACTCTCTTCGGCTGCCTGACGGGCTACTTCAGGGTCGTTACCTGCTCCGAGTCCTTCGGTTATCTTCTCGCCAAGCTGCACCTTTATGGGTATTGGTGAGTTTGCAAGTGCCTGTGAATCGGTGTTGCAGATGACGAATGAAACGTTGTGTATGCCCTCGCGGTACATGTTCTGCACTGCGTTGCCGCCTCCACCACCTACTCCAATGACTTTTATTATGCGTGGGGCATCGGTGGGAATGTCGAATCTCAATATATCTTTATCTTCTTCGTTCATGGTTCTGTTCTTTTATTGGTTTTCAGGAGGCTGTTTTATATGCCGCTCTCGTCGTTGTAATCGTCCTCTTCGTCCTCTCTGGTGGCATTGTCGAGAAAGTCTTTGGTTGTCTTTTTTACTTTTTCGCCGAACGAGGTGAAGAGAGTGCCTAAGAAATTACTGCTTTTATCTTTTGGTGTTTTTGGTTTCTTGGGCTTTTCATGTTTCTCCACCTTCTCGGGCTTCTCAGGCTCTTCTTTTTCCTCTTTTATCTCTGTCTCCTCTATTATTATGGGTTTTACTGCTGCCGGTTCCTCTTTGTGTTCTTCGGCAAAAATATCCTGCATTTTAGGCTGCTCTTTGGGAGCAGGGTCCTGACAGCAGTTTTCTTTGCCACACTTCAGCAGTCCCAACAGCGTAGCGCTTGGTTCGCCGCGTTTCAGTAGCAGGTTGTTGCCGACATTGAATTCCACAAACGGGTCGGTTGCGATGCGTATTCTTGTTCCGGGCAGGGTGTCGGCAATCAGTTTCTCAATGTTTTTCAGTTTTGCTCCACCGCCGGTGAATATTACATTGTTTATGTTCTCACCCGAATTCTTTATCTGGTGGTTTACATTTTGCAGTATTTCAATCATTCGGGCACCTATGATGTTGTCGCGCAGTTCAGCACTGATGCTGCTTTCGCCAAAGGATTCAGCTTTGTAGCCGGCGTGTATCTTCAGTGTTTCGGCATCAGCCTGTGATATGTGTTCGGCTTGCAGGTCGCGTGTGATGTTTGCGCTTCCGAGTGGCAGCACGCATAGTTTGCGCAACAGATTGTTGCTGTATATTGTGACGGTGGTTGTCTCCGCGCCAATGTCTACAAGAGCACATCCGTCGCGTTTTTCATCCTCGTTGAGAATGGTATTCGCACAGATGGTGGCAGCAGTGAAACTGTCGGCAATCTCTATTTTTGCAAGTTTCAGGCTCTCTTCGAGCAGTCGCATGTATTGCTCCTTGATGATGATGTTCAGGTAGTTGCTCTCAATGCTTTTCACACTCATGCCTATGGGGTTGAGACTTGTGTCGCCACCCATCCTGTATTCCTGTGTAATCACCTGCACCTTTTGGTAGTCTGTGGGTGCTGTGAAAGTATAATCATTCTCGAGTGCCATCGAGTCTATTATCTCCTGTGTAATTTTCGTGTATTCACCAAACTCCCTTCTGACGGTGGATTTTACAGACTTAAGCGACAATCCGCTCAGGGCTATGTAGGCTTTGCCTATGTTTGCGCCGACCAGCTGTGTCTCAAGTTTGTTTATGATGCTTGTCAGGCATTTGCCTGTTTCGTCTATGTTGCGTACAACGCCTTTCGATATGAATCCGTTCACAGGTTCGCTGGCGTATGCTATGATGTTTGTTCCTTCGTAGTTTTCTACGGCAATGGCTCCCGACGCTTTTGAAGAGCCGAGTTCCAGTGCTACTATATAATTCTTGTTTGCCATATTTCTTTGAACTTTTTTCGTTGAAGGTTTCTTTCTGCAAGTTATCTCTCTCCGACTGCTTTATTTCTCTTTCTTGGTGCAGATTACCTGTTTGTCAAACTCGATGTTGAGTCTGCTGTATTTGTTCCATCCTATCTTGTTCAGTCCCTCCTGGTAGAATCTCCTGAGTTTGTCGAGCTTGCTGTCGAGATTGTCAGCCTTGCCCAATTCTATCAGATGGTTGCCTACGCGTGGAACAAGTATCATCTCCTGTTTCGGGGTTACATGTATCTGTTCTATCTGTTCGCGCCAGAATCGGTTCTCCTGCAGGAAGAGGGCTATCTTTATCAGGTCGTCCTGTGTCTGTTTGCCATTTATCTCGCCGCTAGCCACGGGCAGGTATATTGCGCTTTGTACACTTCTGATTGCCGATCCGTTACTGTCGAGATAATATTCTCCGCTTTTGTTGTCGAAGACATGTATTATAGGTTTTTTGCAGCTGATGTGTATGCCTATCAGATTCTTGTGAGTCTTGAAGCATTGACAGCTCTCTACAATGGAGAGTTCGTTAAACATGTTTTCAATATCCCTACTGACAATATTCTCCATTGCCTTGCCTTTGGGGTCGAGTCCTTTTTGTTTCAGGTATCTCTCGACACTCTCCTTGCTGAGTATCTGCTGCTCGTTGTCTGTGATGACAATATCTATACCACGGCATTTGGCTTCGCCCGGGGCGCTGTTCAGGAAGAAGAGCGCCAGCACCAGATATGCTGTAGCACAGACGACTGCGGTTATTATGAATATCTTTTTTAACATTCTCTCAGTATTTCGGTTATTTGTGGTACGTCACTGTCGAGGTCGCCCGCACCAAGGCAGATAAGTACTTCGAACTCATCTTTTCTCTGCCTGATGAGGTTGACAGCCTCGGCACGGCTGCACATGCTCTTCTGCACCTTCTCGTCTATAAGGTCGTAGATGAGTTTACTGGTCACTCCGGGGATGGGGAGTTCGCGGGCGGGGTAGATATCAAGCAGTATCACCTCGTCGAAGAGCGAGAGGCTTTCGGCAAATTCGCGGTAGAAGTCGTTGGTGCGGCTGTAAAGGTGTGGCTGGAACATTGCCGTTATTTTACGGTCGTCGTAAAGCTCCTTCATCGATTTTGCACATGCCTTTATTTCGTCGGGGTGGTGGGCATAGTCGCTCAACAGCACTATGTTCTCTTTTTTCAGTTTAAAGTCGAATCGGCGTTCCACTCCTGCAAAGTCGGCCATCGCTTCGCGCAACTCTTCGTCGGTTGCGCCGCACAACTGCGACACAGCCATGGCTGCAATGCCATTGTCTATGTTTATGCTTACGGGAACGCCAGGTTCAATATCCTTTATTGTGCCGAAGGGCGATACGTAGTCAAAGAGGATGCGTCCGCCGCCTATGCGTATGTTCTCGGCATGAAAGTCGCCACTCTCGCGTCCGTAGGTGTAGAGGGTTACTCCCTCGGCAGGGCGTGGTACCAGTTCAAGCCCTTCGTGTACTATCAGATAACCATCCTTGCGTATGCGCTCGGTGAATTGTGCAAATCCTTCGAGGTAATTCTCCTTTGTGCCATATATGTCCAGATGGTCGGGGTCAGTGGCAGTTACCACTGCAATGTAGGGTGTAAGCTGCAGGAATGAGCGGTCGTATTCGTCTGCCTCTATCACCACAAAGTCGCTCTTGTCGCTGAGGATGAGATTGCTGTGGTAGTTCTTTGAAATTCCGCCGAGGAATGCAGCACTGTCAACATGTGAGCGGTGCATCAGGTGTGCGGTCATTGTAGAGGTAGAGGTCTTGCCATGTGTTCCGGCTATGCACAAGCCACGTTTGTCGCGTGTGATGAGTCCGAGCACTTCGGCACGTTTCTTTATTTCGAATCCGTTGTTGCGGAAGTATTCCCACTCGGCATGGTCGCGTGGTATTGCAGGGGTGTAGATGACAAGGGTGGTTGCCTTGTCGCGGAACTCCTCGGGTATCAGTTCGGGGTTCTCTTCGAAGTGCAGTTCGGCCCCCTCTTCTATCAGTCTGTCGGTGAGGGCGCATGCTGTACGGTCATATCCTGCGACCTTTTTACCTTCGGCAAGGAAGTAGCGTACAAGGGCGCTCATGCCTATGCCTCCGGCTCCCAGAAAGTATATCGATTTTATATCTTTTAGTTCCATTGTTGCGGGGTGGTTGTATGTGGTTCTTTTATCTGTTTCTTGTGTGGCGTTGCGCGTTTGCCTCACTTAAGGTTCTCGTTCTTGCGTCGTGTCTCCTTTTCGTTGTAGGCTTCGGCAAGGAATATTACCTCTTCGGCTATATCTTCGGCTGCCTTGGGCTTTGCCATTTTGGAAATGTTGCTGCTCAGTTGTGCAAGCTTCTCGCTGTCGTTGACGATGGAGAGTGCTGTTGAAACTAGCTTTTCCTTTGCTTCGCTGTCGCTAACATATATTGCAGCTTCGTTCTTGACAAGTGCCATTGCATTTTTTGTCTGGTGGTCTTCGGCCACGTTGGGCGAGGGTACCAGTATGACGGCTTTGCCAAGGAGGGCAAATTCGGAGATTGAGCTTGCACCGGCGCGCGAGATTACAAGGTCGGCAGCACCGAGTGCCGAAGTCATGTCCGAAACAAAGTCTGTTATCTGCAGATTTTGTGGTTTACCTGCTTTTTCCACTCTTTCGACTATTTCGTTGTAGTAGTATTTGCCGGTCTGCCATACAAACTGTACATCGGGGTTGTCGGCTATCAGTTGAAGCGAGCTTATCATACTCTCGTTCATACTGCGGGCTCCAAGACTGCCGCCTACGAGTAGAATGATGCGCTTTTCGGGGTCGAGGTTCATGGCAACTGCCGATTCGGCTCGGCTGACGCGGTTGTTGAGAAGTGTAGCGCGTACGGGATTGCCTGTTATCTTTAACTTCTCGTGGGGGAAGAATCTCTCAAGTCCTTCGTATGCCACACATATCATTTTTGCATCCTTTGCCAGCAGTTTGTTGGTTACTCCTGCGTAGCAGTTCTGTTCCTGTATCAGGATGGGAATGTTCATCTTGGCTGCCATCTTCAGCGTGGGGCCGCTGGCATATCCGCCGACACCAACTGCCACCTGTGGCGCAAAATCCTTGATAATCTTCTTAGCCATGCGCTGGCTCTTGAACAGTCTCCACAGCACCTTGATGTTGCGTAGCAGGTTTTTTCTGTCGAAACCCATGATGGGCAGGCCTATGATGCGGTAGCCTGCTTCGGGAACGCGCTGCATCTCCATACGTCCTTCGGCACCCACAAAGAGTATTTCAGCTTCGGGGTGTTTGCTTTTTATGGCATTGGCTATTGAGAGGGCAGGGAAGATGTGTCCTCCTGTTCCTCCTCCGCTTATGATTATTCTGTAGTTCTTTTTCATGTTATTCTTTTGTTGTTTCTGCCGCAGCAGTTGTCTGTTCTGCACTGCTTCGTGTTGTGTTTTTTGCTCGTTCGCGTGCTATTTTGGCTTCTCGTGCGTATCTGCTGACACATAGTATCATACCTATGTAGATGCAGTTGATGACTATAGAGGTTCCGCCTCGACTGACAAGTGGCAACGGTTGTCCGGTTACGGGGCCAAGTCCTACGGATATTGACATGTGTGCCATTGCCTGTATCACTATCATCAGTGCCGAGCCTATTATCAGATATGCGGCGAACGGGTCGTCGCAGCTTTTGGCTATCTGCCCCGTATGGTAGAGAAGTATCATGTACAGCAGTATGACTCCCAATCCTCCGACCGTAAGTCCCAGCTCCTCTATTATAATGGCGTAGATGAAGTCCGAAAATGCCTGTGGCAGAAAGTCGCGCTGGTCCGAGTTGCCGGGGCCTTTTCCCCAAATGACGCTGCTCGATGCGATGGCTATGTTTGCGTGCATTCTCTGTTCGTCGTTGCCATTCTGGTTCTTCTCGGCACTGGCAGGGTCGATGCTTCGCACAATTCTGGCTCGCCATGTGGTCAGACGATCAAAGGGTGTATTTTTTACCAAATCTGCGGGTGTAAACATAATGGCACAGAATGCCACTGCTCCCACCAACACTCCGGCGCCGGTCAGTTTCCACATCTGTATGCCGGGTATCTTGCCGATGAACAGCATCAGGTAGGTAGTGAAGCAGATGAGTATGACTGTCGAAAGGTTGCTGGTGATGATGAGGCTGCACACAAGTCCTGCGGCTATCAGCACCTTCTTCATCACATCGCTGCTTGTACCATCCTCGGTTTGTCCGTCGCTCAGTAATTTGGCAATAAGCATTACCAGTCCCAAACGGGCAACTTCGGAGGATTGAATATTAATTCCGAAGAGTCGCACCCATCGTGTCTCGCCGTTTATGCTGACACCGTCGACCATCGCCCACACAAGGAATATTATTCCTGTCCAATAGCCGGCGGTTGCAAGGTTCTTCAACCACAACATAGGCATATTGTGTACAATCCATGCGGCAGCCACTCCCACCAACATGAATGTGACGTGCATGCTGATAGGCTGCCAGTAGCTGTCGCCTTTGTAGGCAAGTGTACTTGTGGCACTGAATACTTCGATAAACGACAGGGCAAACAGTACGGTGATAACCATCCATATTACTTTGTCGCCTTTGAACAGTCTTTTTACTATTCCTTTACCCATTATACAACTCTTCTTACTTTATTGCAATTTTAATACCTCTTCTTTGAATTGTCGTCCGCGGTCCTCGTAGCTCTTGAACAGGTCGAAGCTGGCACAGCAGGGGCTGAGCAATACTGTTTCGCCGTCGTCGGCCATTGCAGCCGCAGCCTCTATGCACTCCTTCATGGACTTCACATCTGCGATGGGAAGACCAAAGCCACCAAAGAACTCCTGCAGTTTGCTGTTGTCGGCTCCAAGGAAGATAAGTCCGCTGCATTTCTCGCGAACAAGGTCGGCAATCTCGCTGTAGTCGTTGCCCTTGTCCTTGCCGCCAAGAATAAGTATTGTATTTTTCTTCATGCTTTGCAGAGCATACCAGCAGCTGTTTACATTGGTCGCCTTCGAGTCGTTTATGTACTCGACTCCGTTGATGGTAGTAACCTTCTCCAAACGGTGCTCCACTCCTGTGAAACTGCTCAATGCCTCTTTTATAGTCTCGTTGCGTATGCCGGCTACGTTTGCCGATATTCCGGCTGCCATCGAGTTGTAGAGGTTGTGCTTACCTGTGAGCGACAACTCCTCCTGCTCCATGTTGAAGGGGGTGGGCTCGGTGAAAATTATCTTCTCACCGTCGCTGTATGCTGCAAGTCCCTCGTCGTTGTTCTCGGCAAAGGGGTAGAGCTTGCCATGCTGGTACTTCTCCAGCTCGCGGCGTATGATGGGGTCGTCGTTCCAGAAGATAAAGGCATCTTCGGGCTGCTGGTTGCGCAGGATACGGAATTTTGCATCTACATAGTTCTGCATTTCGTATCCGTAGCGATCCATGTGGTCGGGGGTGATGTTCATCAACACAGCCACGTTCACGCGGAACTCGTACATGTTGTCAAGCTGAAAACTGCTAAGCTCCACAATGTAATAATCCTTGTCGCCTTCGGCTACCTGCAATGCAAGGCTCTTGCCTATGTTGCCTGCAAGACCTACGTTGAGTCCTGCCTCGCGGAAAATATGATAGATGAGTGATGTTGTAGTGGTCTTTCCGTTGCTTCCGGTGATGCAGACCATTTTCGCTTTTGTATATCTGCCGGCAAATTCAATCTCCGAGATAATGGGTATTCCTGCCTCGGCAATCTTGCGCACCATGGGTGCTTCGTTGGGTATTCCGGGGCTTTTGATTACCTCTTGCGCATTCAATATCTTCTCCTCGGTGTGCTGTTTCTCCTCCCACTCAATGTTGTGGCTGTCGAGCATCTGTTTGTACTGTTCGGCAATGGTACCGAAGTCCGAAACAAAGACGTCGAAGCCTATCTTTTTTGCCAGCACTGCTGCTCCGCAGCCACTCTCGCCGGCTCCTAATATTGCTATTCTCTTTTCCATGTTCTTACCTTATTTTCAGTGTCATCAGGGTGATTGCAGCCAGCACTATCGTAACAATCCAGAAGCGGACTGTGACCTTAGCCTCGTGCATGGGTTTCAAAGGTTTCATTATCAGATACGAACTCTCTTTGTCGAGCTTCTCGTCGCTGATGGTATAGTGGTGGTGCAGCGGGGTACATTTGAATATTCTCTGTTTGATGCCTCGCTTCTTGCCCTGTTTGAAATATGCTACCTGTAATATCACCGACAGATTCTCTGCTACCAATATGCCGCAGAGTATCACCAGCAGTATCTCCTTGTGTATCAGGATTGCGATTACTGCTATTATACCTCCGATGGTCAGACTGCCTGTATCGCCCATGAATACCTGTGCCGGGAATGCGTTGTACCATAGGAACCCAATCATTGCCCCTATGAAGGCGCAGGTGAATATCACCACCTCTTCGCTGCCGGGAAGGAACATTATATTCAGATATTCGGCCATGTTGACGTGGCTCGACACGTAGGCCAGGATTCCCAGCGTCACTCCTATGATGGCGGCATTTCCTGCCAGCATTCCGTCCATTCCATCGTTCAGGTTGGCACCGTTGGAAACTGCTGTTACAATGAATATCGTCACTATGACGAAGAGCACCCAGCCGGCTGCGTTTGCATACTCGCCAAAGACTGAAGTCAGTTCTGTGTAGTCGAGGTTGTGGCTTTTTATAAAAGGTATAGTGGTCTTAAGCACCTTCTTCGCTTTTGGTTCGTGGCGCACCTCTATGTTGCTGCCCGTGCCTTCAATAGCTATATTTTCGCGCATTACAGCCTGTGGACTGAAGTACAGCGTCAGGCCTATGAAGAGTCCAAGTCCCACCTGTGCGGCAACCTTTACCTTTCCGGGAATTCCGTCCTTATTCTTCTTGAAGGTTTTTATATAGTCGTCGGCAAAGCCCACGATTCCCAACCATACGGTGGTGATTATGAGCAGCAGCATGTAGATGTTGTTCAGTCGGCCTATCAGCAGACAGGGTACCAGTATCGCCACTATGATGATGATTCCTCCCATTGTGGGTACGCCCACCTTCAGGTTGGTCTTGTCAAGGTCGCGTAATGTTTCGGAAATTTGTCTTTTTCTGAAGTAGCGAATGAAATACTCTCCGAAAATGGATGAAATTAGCAGTGCAAGAACTATTGCTACAAGGGCGCGGAACGATGTGTAACCGAACAGACGCCATCCGGGTATGTTGTTGCTTTGCAGTATGTCGAACAGATAATTGAGCATAGGTTGTCAAGTGTGTTTTTAGCTGTTGAAAATTTCGCGTATCACCTCTTTGTCGTCGAAATGGTGCTTTACGCCCTGTATCTCCTGGTAGTCCTCGTGTCCTTTGCCGGCTACCACCACTACGTCGCCTTTCGATGCAAGGGCGCATGCTGTGCGTATGGCCTCGCGGCGGTCGATGATGCTGATTACCTTCTTGCGCTGTTCGTCGTCGAGTCCTGCCAGCATGTCATTAATAATCTCCTGCGGTTCTTCGAAACGGGGGTTGTCCGATGTTATAATCACTCGGCTGCTTGCCTTCACGGCCTCTTGTGCCATTATGGGGCGCTTGCCTTTGTCGCGGTTGCCACCTGCGCCTACCACTGTGATTATTCCGCCACGTCCGCGCAACACTTCGTTCACTGTTCCAAGTACATTCTTTATGGCATCGGGTGTGTGTGCATAGTCTACAATGGCTGTGTAGCCTTCGGGTGAGTGCAGTGTCTCGAATCGTCCCGAAACGGGGCGCAGTGTGCTGAGAACGCGCAACACCTCCTGTGGCTCTTTGCCCAATTCCACTGCTGCAGCAAAGATAGCGAGCAGGTTGCTGACGTTGAAACGTCCCGTCAGGTGTGTGTTGAACTCTATGCGGTTAAATTCCAGCAACATTCCGTCGAGGTGTGTTTCCACTATTCTTCCTTTGTAGTCGCCCATGGCACGTGCCGAGTACTTCTTGATGTCGGCGCGTGTGTTCTGCACCATCACAGGGCCATTCTTGTCGTCTATGTTGGTTATGGCAAAGGCATCGGAGGGCAGGTTGTCGAAAAAGCTTTTCTTGCAGCGGAGATATTCGTCCATGGTGTTGTGGAAGTCTATGTGGTCGCGTGTGAGGTTGGTGAAAATACCTCCTGCGAAACGCAAACCTCCTACGCGCTCCTGTGCCAGCGAGTGCGAACTCACCTCCATGAACACATATTCGCAACCTTCGTCGGCCATCTTGCCAAGCAGGCTGTTCAGCGATATTACGTCAGGGGTTGTGTGGGTCGAGGGGTATGCTGTGCCGTCGATGTAGTTGCATACGGTGGACAGCAGTCCGCATTTGTGTCCCATTTCGCGGAACAGCTGGTAGAGCAGTGTGGCGATGGTGGTCTTACCATTTGTGCCGGTAACTCCAACCAGTTTCAGACGCTGTGTGGGGTCGCCGTTGAAGATGGTTGCCAGTTTGCCTGCAACTGCCTGGCTGTCGGCTACTTTGATGTATGCAACGTCGGGGTTTATGCGCTCGGGCAGTGTTTCGCAGACGATTGCCGCCGCACCCTTCTCCTCGGCTGAGGCTATGTATTTGTGTCCGTCGACCTGTGTTCCACGCATGGCAATGAACATATCTCCACTCTTTACCTGGCGCGAGTCAATGTTGATGCCTGTAATTTCAGCTTCGTTCTTGGGCAGAATCAGCTGAATGAATTGTATGTTTCTTGTCAGATTGCTCAGTTTCATGGTGCATCCGATTTATTTATTGTTCTTTATTCTTATGGTTTCAGTGTTATTTGTACATAGGCTCCTTTCTGGGCTGTCTGTCCTGCGGGAAGGCTTTGTGTTACGACTCGTCCGTATCCGCTCAGTCCCACTCTCAGACCTGCCTGTTTCAGCAGATAGACAGCGTCCTTCGCTCCCATACCCTTGACGTCGGGCACTCTGTTTTTGCCCATATCTTTGGGAACAAAACTGAACTTGCCCTCTTCGCCTGTCGTTTTTCCCCATATTTTTTCGTCCTCCGAGTCGTCTACGTTGTTCTCGGTGTCTATGTCCAGTTTGTCGAGCAGGTAACTGACCGAACCCAGGTTACCATTTTTAATTATGGGCGCGTGTGCGTTAAGGGTATCAGTGGCTGCTTCAAGCTCGAGTCTCAGGTTCTTTGCCATCACTCTTTCGGCAATATCCTTGAATACTAATCCCGAAGTTGTGCCACCACCGCCGGGACCGCTTTTAATTATCTGTACTATACAGGTATATTTTGGTTCATTTGCAGGGAAGTATCCGCAGAAACTGAGCAGATACTTCATGGGCGAGTAATTGTATCCTACACCCGGTTTTACGCGTCGTGCGGTTCCGGTTTTTCCGGCGATGGGGAATTTCTCTGATTTTACCCATTTCCCTGTTCCGTTCTTGTCGTTGACAACTTCGTAGAGTATCATCTGAAGGTCTTTGACAGTCTGCTTGCTCAGTGCCTCTTCGCGCAGCACTTCGGGTTCGAACTCTTCAATGGTGTTGCCATCTTTCATTATGCGTTTCACCAGACGGGGTTTCATCTGCTTGCCGCCGTTGGCTATGGTGTTGTAGAAGGTAACCATGTTCAGCGGAGTAGTTTCTATAACATAACCGTAGGACATTGAAACGAGATCCATCAGTGACCAGCCTTTGTCGTCGGGAGTCTTTATCTTGGGGCCTCGTGCGCCACTCAGCAGGTCGTATTTGTCCTCGACGCCCATTTTGCGCAGACGTTCAACGAATTTCCTCGGGTTCTTCTTGTATCGGGTGTTGATAATCTCGCCCATTCCGATGTTTGACGATTGCTCCATTACTTCCACTACGCTTAGCTTTGGGGTACCGTTCGAGTAGTGTCCCGTGTCGGTGATGGGGCTTTTGCCGTAGAAAATGTGTCGTTTGTTGTGGTGGGGTACTGAGTCGTTGGGGGTTATCAGTTTGTCTTCGAAGGCTGCTGCCAGTGCTATGGTCTTGAAAATAGAACCGGGCGAGCTTACTTCGTACATGAAGTTCTCCATCTCCTCGTAGTTGTCTGTGCCTGCGTATTTCAGGTTGACTATGGCTTTTATGTCGCCGGTCTCCACCTCCATCAGTATCACTCGACCCGACTCGGCACCGAGTTTCATCAGTTCATTTCTCAATGCTGTTTCGCAAATATCCTGTATCTCTACGTTCAGTGTGGTTTGAATGTCGGCTCCATTCTCGGCAGGTACGTCTATAATGTTCAGGTAGCCTTCGCCGACGCGCTGTCTGTGCTGTACTCCCTTTTTGCCGCGCAGGATTGAATCATATTTCAGCTCAAGACCTCTGTAAGCCGAATCATTTTCGGCCCACAAGGTGCCGAGGGTGTGTTTGGCAAGTGAACCGAATGGCTTCTCGCGTTGTATGCTCGATTCCCAGCGCGCTCCGCTGATGTAGCTCTTCTGGTTGAGGATGGGCAGCTTCTTCATCTCCTTGTACTGTATGTAGGAGATGCGTTTGGGGTAGAGCTTGTAATATCTTTTGCCCTCGCGTTTGCCTTTGCGCAAGTGCTGTTCGAATCGTGATGCGCTCCAGTCGGGGAATATGCTGTTAAGTCCTTTGCACAGCTCCTTCATGTCTGCCTCCCAAATGGAATCCTTCAACGCCTGTATCTCTTTTTCTTTCTTGGGGTTGAGCTTGTCGGTATATTTGAAGTCTATGTGCAGGGTATAGCGGGGCAGACTGCTTGCCAGCAGTTCGCCATTGTCGCTGAAGATATTGCCGCGTTGCGGCTTTACCGGAATGTCGTATTTTATGTATCTGTTCTTCTTCTCCATCCAATGTTCGCGCTCCTTGGTCATGGTTATAAGGGCTTTCGCCAATATGAGCAATGCCCAAATGGTGAAGAAGAAGATTACAAGCAGTTTGAATCTGAATATGGAGTCTTCTCGGTTCTTAAACATCGGTTGTTATTCTATTAAAAATGGTGGTCGGGTGGCTATTCCCAGTTCACTCTCGCTCTCCTTTACATATTTCTCTATGTTCGATTGACGACCTTTGCCGGAGAGTTCGCTTTGGCGGGTTAGAATGTCGTATTTCAATATTTTTACATCATCCTTGAGGTCGGCTATTTTGTGAAGTTCCTGATGGTAGGCGTAGCGGTTGCTTACGTATATTATGGCGTAAAACAATACAAGTGCGAAAAGTCCTGCGTTTTTGGTCAAGCGTTCGTCGCGAAGTATGTTTCCGCTGTATATCTTGTAGAAAAAGCCCCCTTTTTTCTTTTTCTTCGGCTGTTGCTCTTGTGTCATCGTGCTTCCTCCTCTCTCTTTATCGCTATACGCAGTTTGGCGCTGCGCGAACGGGGATTTCTTTCCAACTCCTCAGCTGTAGGGGTTATCATCTTTTGTGTGTCAAATGGCGAGGTGCTGCGTCCGAAGAAGTCTTTCTCTATGTTACCCTCTATATTGCCGCTCTTCATAAAGTTCTTCACTATGCGGTCTTCGATGGAGTGGTAGGTAATCACCACCAGTCGTCCGCCGGGCTTGAGCAGTTCTTTGCACTGTTGCAGCATCTCTTTGAGGCTTTCTACCTCATGGTTTATTTCGATGCGCAGTGCCTGGAATACTTTTGCCATCTCTTTCTTTTCGCGTTGTGGCGGACAGAAGGGCTTGGCTGTTTCTATCAGGTCGTTGACGCGGCGGAATGGCTGTGTTGCGCGACGTTTGACAACTGCCGATGCTAACTTGCGGCTGCAATTAAGCTCGCCGTAGAGTTTGAATATTTCGGCAAGTTTCTCTTCGCTTGCTGTGTTCAGCAGGTCGGCTGCCGTTGCGCCTCCGCGTTTGTTCATGCGCATGTCGAGGTCGGCATCGAAACGGAAAGAGAAGCCGCGGGTTTCGTCATCGAAGTGGTGTCCCGATACTCCGAGGTCGGCAAGAATGGCGTCGAGGCCATCCACTTCGTAGTAGCGCATGAAGTTGCGCAGGAAACGGAAGTTGCCTCGCACGAATGTGAAGCGGTCGTCGTCGGGCGCATTCTTTTCGGCATCGGCATCCTGGTCGAATCCGTAGAGGTGACCGCCTTTGCCCAGATACGACAATATTTTGCGTGAGTGTCCGCCGCCACCGAATGTGAGGTCGGCGCAGATGCTGTCACTTCCTATTTCCATGCGTTCGACGCTCTCTTCAAGCATCACCGGAGTGTGGTATACTATTTCTTCAGCCATTGTTGTGTTCCTCTTTCTGTTTTTCGCTCATTATTCTTTCAATCTCGTTGCCGAATGTTGCGGCATCCATGAATGGTTGCTCAAGTTTCTCTTTCGCCCAAATTTCTATCGTGTCATCCATGCCTATGAATCGCACCTCCTGGATGATGCCTGCCATCTTCAGATAGCGCTTGGGAATGAGTATTCTGCCGTTGCTGTCAATGTTTATCTCCTCGACGTCGGCTACAAACTGACGGAATATCATCTGGTGCTGAGAATTCCATCTGTCGAGTTTGCTGCGCAGTGTGTTCAGCTGCTCGTTCCAGCTCTCTTCGGGGTAGAGTACAAGGCAATCCTGGAATATGTCTTTGCGCATCATCAGCTTGGTGGCACCGCCCGTTTGCAACGTGCGTCGGAAGCCTGCAGGAACGAAAATTCGTCCCTTGCTGTCGCTTTTTGCCTCTATGTTGCCGATGAAACGCATAGTCTTCTCTCCCTAAATTAGCATATTCGCTTCAAAATTACACAATTCCCCACAATTCCCCACAATAAATGATAAATTATTTTTTATTTTTATTTTCAACACCCTGTTGATATCTTCTTTTGGGGTTATTTGGCTGATAATAAGTTTGTTTTATTTGTGTGGTTTTTTGTGGTGTGCTCTTTGTGGTTGTGTGAATTGTAGAGGGCTTTGGGGAGGCTTTTCTATCACTGTTTTGTGTAGTTTTTGTATTGTGGGGCAAGGTGGGCTGTGGCCTGCTGCCAAAGTGGCTTGTGTTGTTTTTTTGATAAGATAGACTTCGGGTTGACTACGTCGACTATCGGCTGCGCTCGGCAATGTGCAAATGAATTTGCCTATTGCTCTCGCTTGCACGATAGTTCGGCAATAAAAAAAAAGCCGGCTTTTTTTTGTATTGCTCTCAGCTTGTACTATCTTTGAATAAGATAGACTTTGGCTCGGGATAAAAAATAAACCCGTTTATTTTGTTCTCCTCTCGCCTTGCACTATCTTTGCCATAAAAGAATTGTACTATGGAGAATAAAGAGAATTTCGGCTTGCCCGAGAATGCTTGCCGCGAACTGAAAGAGGGTGAGAAATATACCCCGGTAATGTCACCCGAAAAATGTTACAAAGAGGTCACTGCGTGGTCTGTATGTTGGGGATTGTTAATGGCTGTTCTGTTTTCTGCCGCTGCTGCCTATTTGGGCCTTAAGGTGGGACAGGTTTTCGAAGCTGCTATCCCCATCGCTATTATAGCTGTGGGACTCTCATCAGCCTTCAAACGCAAGAATGCGTTGGGCGAGAATATCATCATTCAGTCTATCGGTTCAAGTTCTGGAGTTATTGTTGCAGGTGCCATTTTCACTCTGCCGGCTCTCTATATTCTTCAGGATAAATATCCCGAGATTACCGTCAACTTCATGGAGGTGTTCTTCAGTTCGTTGCTTGGTGGCGCACTTGGCATCTTGCTGTTGATTCCCTTCCGCAAGTATTTTGTCAGCGACATGCACGGAAAGTATCCTTTCCCCGAGGCTACTGCCACCACACAGGTGCTTGTGTCGGGCGAAAAGGGCGGCAATCAGGCGAAGCCTCTTATTCTGGCTGGTCTTATAGGTGGTCTTTACGACTTTGTGGTTGCTTCGCTCGGTTGGTGGAGCGAAACGGTGACTACCCGCATCCTGCCCTTTGGCGAGACTGTTGCCGAAAAGGCAAAATTGATTTTCAAAGTTAACACAGGTGCTGCTGTTCTCGGTCTTGGATATATTGTGGGACTCAAATATTCACTCATCATTTGTGCCGGTTCGCTGCTTGTGTGGTTCATCATCATTCCGTTGATGTCTGTGATATTCGGTGGCGAGGTGTTGCAGTTCGGCAACGCTGCCATAACCGACACTGTGGGCAGTATGAGTGCCGAGGCTATCTTCAGCACGTATGCCCGTCACATAGGTATCGGTGGTATTGCTACTGCCGGAATAATCGGCATCATTAAATCGTGGGGCATAATAAAAGGCGCAGTCGGCCTTGCTGCCAAAGAGCTCAAGGGTAACGACAACAAGGCAAAAATCAATGTTTTGCGTACACAGCGCGACCTGCCCATGAAGTTCATTGCCACTGCCACCATCATCACTCTGATACTTATTTTCGTCTTCTTCTACACTACAGTCACTCCCAACCTTTTGCATGCAGTGGTGGGATTGTTGCTGGTGGCTGTAATTGCGTTCCTCTTTACCACCGTTGCTGCCAATGCCATTGCCATTGTTGGCAGCAACCCTGTGTCGGGAATGACGCTGATGACACTGATTCTTGCCTCCGTTATTCTTGTCTCAATAGGAATGAGCGGTGCTTCGGGTATGGTTTCTGCGCTTATCATCGGCGGTGTTGTGTGTACGGCACTTTCAATGGCAGGCGGCTTCATCACCGACCTCAAGATTGGTTACTGGCTGGGTACAACTCCTTCGAAACAAGAGGGCTGGAAGTTCCTTGGTACGCTTATATCTGCTGCTACTGTCGGTGGAGTAATGATTATACTTAACAAGACTTACGGATTCACCAGCGGACAGCTGGCTGCTCCCCAGGCAAATGCGATGGCAGCTGTCATCGAGCCTATGATGTCGGGCGCAGGCGCTCCCTGGCTGCTCTACGGCATAGGTGCCCTGCTGGCTGTGGTGCTTAACTACTTCAAGGTGCCTGCTCTTGCCTTTGCATTGGGTATGTTCATTCCTTTGGAACTCAACACTCCGCTGCTCATCGGTGGTGCTATCAGCGCATACGTTGGCAGTCGCAGCAAGGACGAGGCTCTGAACAAGGCACGTGTCGACAAGGGTACTCTGATGGCATCGGGATTCATTGCCGGTGGTGCGCTTATGGGTGTTGTCAGTGCTGCGTTGAAGTTCGCAGGCATCGACTTTATGAACGCTGCATGGGCCGAGAGCCTCGGCGGTTCGTGGTGCGCTGTTGCTGCATATACCCTGTTGATACTCTTCCTGGTACGTTCTTCTATGAAGGCTTCAAAGTAACAGACTGCTATGGTGCTTAACTACATTTGGATAGCTTTTTTTCTGGTGGCATTTGCCATTGCCCTTGTGCGTTTGCTCTTCATGGGCGATACGGAGATTTTTCCTGCCATAATGGACTCGACGTTTACAACGGCAAAGAGTGCTTTTGAAATTTCGTTGGGTCTGACGGGTGTGCTGTCGCTGTGGATGGGAATCCTGAAGATAGGTGAGAAGGGTGGTGTTGTGAATGTCGTTGCCCGTATGCTTGCCCCTGTCTTCTCAAAAATATTCCCTGACATTCCCAAAGGGCATCCTGTCACAGGTACAATGTTCATGAACTTTGCGGCGAATATGCTGGGACTCGACAATGCCGCAACGCCTATGGGGCTGAAAGCCATGCAGGAACTTCAGGGGCTTAACGACAGGAAGGACACTGCCACCAACCCCATGATAATGTTTCTGGTGCTGAATACATCGGGACTGACGCTCATTCCCATGAGTGTGCTGGTCTATCGTGCGCAGATGGGTGCAGCACAGCCTACCGATGTCTTTATTCCCATACTCATTGCCACCACCGTGGCAACGCTGGTGGGCCTTGTGGTGACAAGTATCTATCAGCGTATCAACCTGTTTAACCGCACAATGATACTCTTCCTTTTTGGAATATGTCTCTTTGTTGCTGCCGGTACGGTGGGCTTTATGCAATTGTCGAAGACCGAGGTCGAGGTGCTTTCAACTTCCCTTGCCAACATTATACTTTTTGCCATCATCATCATTTTCATCCTCGCCGGAATGTTCAGGAAGATAAACGTTTACGAAGCGTTCATCGAGGGTGCAAAAGAGGGATTCACGACAGCTGTCAGAATAATACCCTACCTTGTGGCAATATTGGTGGCGGTGGGTGTCTTCCGCGCTTCAGGGGCAATGGACATGCTCATCGACGGAGTGTCGGCATGTATAGCATTTTTCGGTGGCGACACAGACTTCGTGGCAGCCCTTCCGACAGCCATCATGAAGCCTCTTAGCGGCAGTGGTGCGCGCGGACTGATGATAGACACCATGACAACCTATGGTGCTGACTCCTTTGTGGGACGCCTTGCCTGTCTTTTCCAGGGTGCAACCGATACAACCTTCTACATTCTCGCCGTCTATTTTGGTAGTGTGGGCATACGCAAGACCCGTCATGCTGTGACATGTGGCCTCATAGCCGACCTTGCAGGAATATTGGCTGCAATAGGAATCGCATATATATTCTTTTGAAAACAGATAAAATACAATAGTATGAAAAGAACATTCTTAGGTATTATGGCGCTGCTTCTATGTACGTTGGCAGGCGCTCAGGATTTCAGCTTCAACCACGGTCCTTATCTTCAGAATATGGGCTCTGACGAAGTGACAGTCTATTTCACAACCTCGAAAGAGGCATTTTCGTGGGTTGAGGTCATCGGCGACAAGTGGACAAAACCGCAGCGTTTCGCAACCCTCTTTTCGGGTCAGTACGATGCCTACAACAAAGAGAACCGTGTGCGCATAAGCGGCTTGCGCCCCGCTACCAAATATCGCTATCGCCTTGTTTCCAAAGAGATTACAAAGTATCGTCCTTACAATATTGTATATGGCGACAGCATAGCAACTTCGTGGGAAGAGTTCAGTACGCTCAACCCCAATCAGAAAAGCCTCTCTTTTGTTCTGATGAACGACGGACACGACAACCCCAAAAAGGTAAAGAATCTGCTCGGCAAGTTTCCTCTGAACAATGTGGATATGGTTGTATATCTTGGTGATATGATAAGCTACTACGAAAAGGAGGAGGCACCCTACTACGGATACATCGACCCCTCGGTAGAGCTCTTCGCCAAGAACAAGCCTTTTATCTCCATTCGTGGCAACCATGAGATGCGCGGCAAGCTGACACGCAACTACATGAACATCATCGGTTGCCCCAACAACCGCTTCTACAATATTGCTTACTATGGCAACACAGCTCTTATAATGATAGATCCGGGCGAAGATAAACCCGACACCCAGCCTGTTTACGCAGGCATGAACTGCTACGATGCGTATCGCATGGAGCAGATAGAGTGGTTGCGCAACGAGGCTGCCACCAAGCGCTTCAAGGCTGCCAGGAACAAGATTGTGCTGATGCACATTCCTCCCATCGTCACAGACGACCCCAACATCCCCGAGGAGTACACCGCCACCGAACTCGAGAAACATTTCAAGCCTCTCTTCAACGAAATAGGCGTTGACCTTGTAATTTCGGGACACACCCACAGACACATACTTGTGGAAAAGGGCGAACGTGGCAACGACTATCCCATCATCACCAACGACAACGAGGATGTGATGCATGTGCGCAGCGACAAGGATGGCATCAGCATAAAAATCATCAGCATGAAAGACAATGTAGTACTCGACAGAGTGTTTAAATAAATTTTAAATTATGATAAGCTATCAGACAGAGGGTACAAAGATGCCCGACATCAAGAAACGCGACACCAGTGCGTGGATAAAAAAAGTTGCTCAGTCGCATGGCAAGAAGTGTGGCGACATTGCATATATCTTTTGCGACGACGAGAAGATTCTCGAGGTAAACAAGGAGTATCTTCAGCACGACTATTATACCGATATTATAACTTTCGACTATTCCGAAGGCGACACCATCAGCGGCGACCTTTTTATCAGCCTTGACACAGTCCGTAGCAACAGCGAGCAGTTGGGTGTGGAGTACGAGCAGGAGCTTCATCGTGTAATCATCCACGGAATTCTGCATCTTTGCGGCATCAACGACAAGGGTGAGGGTGAACGCGAGATTATGGAGGCTGCTGAAAACAGTGCGCTTGCAATGCGTTAAAAGCAATCTAATTCCGACGGTTGTTTTACAGAATCAGGCTCCCTGCGGGGAGCCTGATTCTGTAAAAGGTCTTTACTACTTCTACAACCTTTCTCTAAAGTAACTTTTCTATTTTCTGAAACTCCTGCTCGAAATTAGGAGTAAACACACCTTTGCCAAAAGAGTCGTTCAACTCATCCATTGTCCAGAATCGTCCACCGTCAAGTTCGTCGCTGGGGCGCACTTCGCCATCGTATGTGGCACGGAATACATGAACAAGCTCCTTTTCGCGTTCACTTTCAAACACATATTGCATTAGGAATGTGGTCGATACTCCTGTCAGCCCCAACTCTTCTCGTGTTTCGCGCAGCAGCGCCTCTTCCACCGTTTCGCCATAGTCGATGTGTCCGCCTACGGCAGTATCCCACTTGCCGGGCTGAATATCTTTCCACAGAGGGCGCTGTTGCAGGTATATTCTGCCTGCCGAATCAAACAGATGAAGATGGACTACCGGGTGCAGCAGTTTGCTGCCACTGTGACATTCGCCTCTTGTGGCCTTGCCTATGGTGGTGCCACTCTCGTCGACAATGGGGAAAATCTCTTTGCTGTTATCCTGTTTCATTGTATGTATCTTCTTTTTTTTAGTCGCAGTAGTAGACTCTTTTTATGCGGGTGGATACTGCTGTAAGCACTTCGTAGGGGATTGTGTCCATCCATTCTGCCAGGCGGTGTATTGACAGATTGTTGCCGAAAATCTCCACAGTGTCACCCTCTTTACATTCGATGTCTGTGACGTCTACCATGCACACATCCATGCAGATGTTTCCAACGTATGGCGCAGGCTTGCCGTTGACAAGGCAGTAACCGCGTCTGTTTCCCAGTTTGCGGTTCAGTCCGTCGGCGTAGCCGATGGGCAGGGCTGCTATGCGCGATGGGCGTGTGAGTGTGCCGCGGCGGCTGTATCCCACTGTTTCGTCGGCGGGAACATCGCGCAGGTGCAGTATGATGGTCTTCAGTGTGGCAACAGGTTGCAGGTTTGCATCCTCCCTGATGGGCGATATTCCGTAGAGTCCTATTCCCAGTCGCACCATGTCGTGCTGCTCGTCGGTGAAACGCTCGATGCCTGCGCTGTTGCAGATGTGTCGCAGTATGTGGTGGGGGAAGGCGCTTTGCAGTGTGTCGGCTGCTGTGGTGAAACGCTCTACCTGCTGTCGGGTGAAGCTGTCGAACAGGTCGGAGTCGCTGCCGGCGAAGTGCGAGAATACCGAACGCGGTGTCAGTGCGCACTGCTTCTTCAGCTCCTCGACAAGGGCGGGAACCTCTTCGGGTAAGAATCCCAGGCGGTGCATGCCTGTGTCTATTTTTATGTGTATGGGGTAGTCGGTTATTCCTTCGCGTGTGGCAGCCTGCACCAGTGCGCGCAGCATTGAGAAGCTGTAAACCTCAGGTTCTAGCTTGGCACTGAACAGCGAACGGAACGAGCATGGCTCGGGGTTCATTATTATAATGCCGGTGGTGAGTCCTGCCTTGCGCAGTTCCACTCCCTCGTCGACCACTGCCACTGCAAGGTAGTTGACGTGGCTCTCCTGTAGTGTGCGCGACACCTCCAATGCTCCTGTGCCGTATGCCGATGCCTTCACCATACAGATGATTTTCGTGTCGGGGCGCAGCATGTTGCGGTAGTGGTTCAGGTTCTCGCGCAGTGCGCTCAAGTTCACTTCGAGTATAGTCTGATGCACCTTTTTCTCCAGTGCTTCGGAAATCTCTTCGAAGCGGAATGCGGGCGAACCTTTAATCAATATAACCTCGTCGCGCATTGCGGCAAACTGTTCCGATGCCATGAACTCCTCGGCTGTGGCAAAAAAGTGTTTCTCAATTTCCAGTTTGTCGAATCGTGCCGCCTCGCTGCTTATGTCGTTTCCTATGCCTATGAGCTTTCGTATGCCTCGTTTTTCAATGTAGCGTGCCACGGTGCGGTAGAGCGAACGTGTAACCTGCCCCGTCTCTTTAAGGTCCGAAAGTATCAGTGTGTGTTTCAGGTGAGTCATTGCGCTGCATCGACGCTCCATAAAGTCGAGGGCAATGTCCAGCGAGGCTGTGTCCGAGTTTGATATATCGTTGATTAGTATGCAGTTGTTTATGCCCTCTTTCACTTCGAGTCGCATGGCTACCGGCTCCAGTCGTGCCATACGCTCGGCTATTGTCTCGCCGGGAATCATCAGGTATAGGGCCGCAGCCAGGCAGTTGATGGAGTCCTCTATCGAGGCATTGTCAACGAACGGTATTGTGTAACTGTTTTCGATAGTCAGGTAGCGGTATGTGATTTTTGTGCTGTCGGTGCCTTTCTCTATGGCGCTGATGTAGAGGGGGCGTTCGCTGTCCTTGCACGACCATGCAATCTCGCGTGATGAGATTAGCGACTGGCGTACACACTCTGCAATGAAAGCATCGTCGCCATTATATATAATAATGTCACAATTCTTGAACAGCGACAGCTTCTCGGCACACTTCTCGTGCATGTTGCTGAAGTTCTCCTGATGCGCTTCGCTGATGTTGGTGATGATACCTATTGTGGGGTTGATTATTTTTTGCAGTCTGTGCATCTCCTCGGGGCGCGATATTCCAGCCTCGAATATGCCCAGCGTGCTTTCTTCGTCGAGCATCCACACAGACAGAGGCACACCTATCTGCGAATTGTAGCTGCGTGGCGAACGTGTGACAATGTGTGTGTCAGCCGTCAGTTGGTAGAGCCACTCCTTTACTATTGTCTTTCCGTCGCTGCCGGTGATGCCCACTACGGGGATGTCGAATCGGTTGCGGTGGTGCGACGCCAGTGTTTGCAACGAACAGAGAGTCTCCTTTACTACCAGGAACTGCGCCTCGGGGTATCTGCTACAATCGAATTTTTTGTTTACCACAAAGTTGCGCACTCCGCGGGTGTAAAGCTCGTCTATGTAGTTGTGACCATCGCCGTGCTGTGTCACGATGGCAAAGAAGAGTGTTTCGTCGGGGAAACTCAGCGAACGGCTGTCTGTGAGTATGCGCAATATTCCCGTGTCGGTTGCCTTGCCTATGATTTTTGCTTTAATTATCCGGCCAATCTCTTCTATCGTGTACAGCATTGCTTAATATTTATGTTCTTGGTGTTGCGGAATTTATGCCTGCGCATAGTCAGGACAACTTCTTAATCTCTTTTGAAAAGTCAAAGTAAGGATATTTTTCTTTAAAATCCTCTATCTTTAACAATAATTTACGCTTGAATTCAATGTGAGCCTTCGAATCGGCATCGAACGGGCGGTGCGACAGTGCGCGGTCAATCTCCTCCATCTGCATCGACAGGCGGTTTGTCGCTTCGTCGAAATATGAGTTTTTGAAGCACTCCCAGATGTAGTCGGCTGCAAGGCTCGAGGGGTGCGTCATGTCCTCGTCGTAGAAGCGGTAGTCGCGCAGTTCGTCGAGTACTATTTCGTATGCAGGGAAATAGAATACCCTGCCTGGCAGGCGTCGGCGCAATTCTTCTACGGCAAGCAGCAGTGTGGCCTTGCTCACCTGGTTGCCATGCGCTCCGTCGCGCAAATGGCGTATGGGGCTGACTGTCAGCACAATTTTTAGTTCGGGTAGTGCAGTGCATAGCTCCTCCAGTTGCGGTGCAAGCGCATCGACAGCCTCGTCCACCGTCAGCAGCGAACGCACAAAGTCGCCTGCCGGCATCTTGTGGCAGTTGCCAACCACCGTGCCGTCGCATTTGCGTTTATATACGTATGCGGTGCCGAAAGTCAGTGTCAGAATGTTCAAATTCTTCAGAGCGCAGTGAGCTGCCGAAAGTCGTTCATTTACAGCATTTACTGCCTCCGATTTTTCGCGCCTCGAAAAGTCGCCATGGTGCAGCATACTGTGCCAGCGTTCGCCATGAAAGACAAATTCGGGCGACTCCTCGTCGAAAAGCTCTCCCGATGCAATGCGCCTCAGCGCAGTGGCAATGGAGAGAGGATTATAAAGAATACCGAACGGATTGACGTCTGCCCGGAACTTACAGACAGAGAGTCGTCTGCCGATATTCTCGGCAAAGCACGAACCCAAAATCATCATCTGTGAATTGTATGTAATCTGAAACTCTCTCTTGGGGAGTTCCACAGGAGTCGTCAATCGCATGATTCTTGTCTGTTAATGTTTCTGTGACAAAGGTAGCATTCGCTGTGAAAAAAATCAAAGCAAGCTTGATTTTTTTCACACCTTTTGTTTCCACAAACAAAGGTAGTGAATACAGGCATTGCACTAACCTTTTATATATAAAAAATGTTGTACAGCAATGTGAGTCGCGCAGCCCGAAAATCCATAAATTTTACAGAGACTATAAATAAAAGCTCAAATAGCGTGGCTTTTTCACAAAAAAACTTTATTTTTGCTAATTGTAAAAGGTGAATAAGCAGAAATAATTAACAATTTATTAATTAAATAATTTAATATCAATTTATTATGTGGTTAACTAAATCCTCCGTGGGAAGAAAGGTTATCATGAGTGTTTCGGGTATTGCCCTCATTCTCTTCCTTCTTTTCCACATGTCAATGAACTTGGTCGCTATCTTCAGCGGCGAAGCTTACAACGCGATTTGTGAGTTCTTGGGTGCAAACTGGTATGCATTGGTTGCAACAGCAGGTCTTGCGGCTTTGGTTGTTGTACACTTTGTTTACGCAATCATCCTCACACTTCAGAACAAGAAGGCACGCGGTGGTCAGTCTTACGCTTACACTGCAAAACCTAAAGGTGTAG